>JAJTHJ010000198.1 GCA_021298875.1 Burkholderiales bacterium
GCCGGCCGAACGCGCCCGCTTGAACCCGCTGCTCACCTTCGAAACCCTGGTCACCGGCAAGGCCAACCAACTGGCGCGCGCCGCCGCGCAGCAGGTCGCCGAGAACCCCGGCGGCTCCTACAACCCGCTCTTTCTTTATGGCGGCGTGGGCCTGGGCAAGACGCACCTGATCCACGCCGTCGGCAACGCGCTGCTGGCACGCAAGCCCGGCGCGGCGGTGCGCTACATCCACGCCGAGCAGTACGTCTCCGACGTGGTGCGCGCCTACCAGCGCAAGGCCTTCGACGACTTCAAGCGCTACTACCACACGCTCGACCTGCTGCTGATCGACGACATCCAGTTCTTCGCCGGCAAGAGCCGCACGCAGGAGGAGTTCTTCTACGCCTTCGAAGCGCTGGTGGCCGCGCGCAAGCAAATCATCATCACCTCGGACACCTACCCCAAGGAGCTGCGCGACATCGAAGACCGGCTGGTCTCGCGCTTTTCCTCCGGCCTGACCGTGGCGATCGAAGTGCCCGAGCTCGAAATGCGGGTGGCGATCCTGCTCAAGAAGGCCGAGCAGGAGCGGGCAGAACTGGCCGAGGACGTCGCCTTCTTCGTCGCCAAGAATTTGCGCAGCAACGTGCGCGAGCTGGAAGGCGCGCTGCGCAAGATCCTCGCCTTTGCCTCGTTTCACGCGCGACCGATCACGGTCGAGCTGGCGCGCGAGGCGCTCAAGGACCTGCTTGGCGCCAGCAACGGCCAGATCACGGTCGAACTCGTGCAAAAGGCGGTGGCCGACTACTACAAGATCAAGCTCACCGACATGTACAGCAAGCGGCGGCCGAACGCGATTGCCGCCCCGCGCCAAGTGGCGATGTATCTGGCCAAAGAGATGACGCAAAAAAGCCTGCCCGAGATCGGCGAACTCTTCGGCGGGCGCGACCACACCACCGTGCTGCACGCGGTGCGCAAGATCGCCGGCGGGCGGCAAAGCAACGCCGAGCTCAACCACGCGCTGCACGTGCTCGAGCAAACGCTGCGTGGATAAGCTGTGCACAGCCGGTCGCACAGCCTGTGGACGGCGGTGGACGACGCGCCCGATGCTGCGTTGCGACAGGCCGGTTATCCCATCCGTCCACAGCTTCCGCGGCCTTTGCGCAGCGCCTGTCCCCAGGCCAACCGACTCGCCAAGTACGCGCCAGACCTGCGAAAATCCACCTTATCCCCAAAACCGCCCGGCTCTATTACCTAGCCTTTACCAAAGGACATAAAAAATGCAGTTGATCAAAGCCTCGCGCGACGATCTGCTCAAGCCGTTGCAGGTGGTCAGCGGCATCGTCGAACGGCGCAACACGATGCCGATCCTTGCCAACGTGCTCGTGCGCAAAGAGGCCGGCCGGGTGAGCTTCACCGCCACCGATCTGGAAATCCAGATCCAGACCGCGGCGGACTTCGGCACCGGCAACGACAGCGCCGCCACCACCGTCAACGCGCGCAAGCTGGTCGACATCCTGCGTGCGCTGCCCGAGGCCGACGTCGCGCTGGGCCTGAGCGGCAAGAAGCTCGCCGTGCAAAGCGGCAAGAGCAAGTTTTCGCTGCAAACGCTGGCGGCCGAGGAATACCCGACCATCGCCCAGGCGAGCTTCAGCGCCGACTTCACGCTGCCCGCGGCGCAGCTGAAGTACCTGCTCGGCATGGTGCACTTTGCGATGGCCGCGCAGGACATCCGCTACTACCTGAACGGCATGCTGCTGGTGCTCGACGGCCGCACCGTGCGCGCGGTGGCCACCGACGGCCACCGGCTGGCGCTGGCCGAGGTGGAGCGCGACGGCGCGACCGCCACGCCGGTCGAAGCGATCATCCCGCGCAAGACCGTGCTCGAACTGCTGCGCCTGCTGCCCGACAACGAAGACCCGGTGCGCGTCCAACTGGCGGCCAACCAGATCAAGCTTGGCTTCGGCTCGATCGAACTCGTCTCCAAGCTCGTCGAAGGCAAGTTCCCCGACTACGGGCGCGTGATCCCGGTGGGCAACGGCAAGATCTTCGACGTCGGCCGCGAAGCGCTGATCGGCTCGCTGTACCGTGCCGCGATTCTGACCACCGACAAGTTCAAGGGCGTGCGCTGGGTACTCGGCGCCGGCGCCCTGAAGATCAGCGCCAACAACGCCGACCAGGAAGAAGCGCAGGAAGAACTCGAAGTCGACTACAGCGGCGACGGCGTGGACATCGGCTTCAACGTCACCTACCTGCTCGACGTGCTCGGCAACCTCAAGTGCGAGAACGTGCGCTTCGCGCTCGGCGACGCGCTGGGCAGCGCGCTGATCAGCGTGCCGGAGTCGGACAAGTTCAAGTACGTCGTCATGCCGATGCGGATCTGAGGAGGCGCCGCATAAGCTACTGCGCGGGCCAATCTCGGCACTGCGGTGCTCGCCGTACAGCAGTACGGCTGCGCTCCTCGCGCCGACCTTGGCCCGCTCGCTACGCTTCTGCGGCGCCTCCTCCCCCGTGGCGCGACGCCTGCTGTCGCGAGCGCTTCCCTCTTTCCCTAGGGAATTTCAGTTGATGTCTGCGGTCCCCGAAGATCAACCCCCTCCGACTGCGCCGTCGTCCGACTACGGCGCCTCCAGCATCCAGATCCTCGAAGGCCTGGAGGCGGTGCGCAAGCGTCCCGGCATGTACATCGGCGACACGCAAGACGGCAGCGGGCTGCACCACATGGTGTTCGAGGTCGTCGATAACGCCATCGACGAAGCGCTGGCCGGCTACTGCGACGACATCGTCGTCACCATCCACACCGACAACTCGATCTCGGTGCTCGACAACGGCCGCGGCATCCCCACGGGGCTCAAGCTCGACGACAAGCACGAGCCCAAGCGCAGCGCCGCCGAGATCGCACTGACCGAACTGCACGCCGGCGGCAAGTTCAACCAGAACAGCTACAAGGTCTCGGGCGGCTTGCACGGCGTGGGCGTGTCCTGCGTGAACGCGCTGTCCAAATGGCTGCGCCTGACGGTGCGGCGCGACGGCCAGGTGCACTTCATGGAATTCGAGCTGGGCGTGCCCAAGGACCGTCTGGTCGAAACGCTCGACGGCGTGCAGGTCTCGCCGATGCGCGTGACGGGCACCACCGACAAGCGCGGCACCGAAGTGCACTTCCTGCCCGATGCGGAGATCTTCACCAGCGTCGACTTCCACTACGACGTGCTGTCCAAGCGCCTGCGCGAGCTGAGCTTCCTCAACAACGGCGTGCGCATCCGGCTGATCGACCAGCGCAGCGGCAAGGAAGAAGACTTCGCCTTTGCCGGCGGCGTGCGCGGCTTTGTCGAGTACATCAACAAGGCCAAGACCGTCCTGCACCCGAACATCTTCTACGCCAACGCCGAGTCCGCCGCCGGCGGCATTCCGGTCGGCGTCGAAGTCGCGATGCAGTGGAACGACGGCTACACCGAAAGCCTGCTCGCCTACACCAACAACATCCCGCAGCGCGACGGCGGCACGCACATCACCGGCCTGCGCGCGGCGATGACGCGCGTGCTCAACAAGTACATCGAAGAGCACGAGTTCGCCAAAAAAGCCAAGGTCGAAACCACCGGCGACGACATGCGCGAGGGCCTCACTTGCGTGCTGAGCGTCAAGGTGCCCGAGCCCAAGTTCAGCGCGCAGACCAAGGACAAGCTGGTGTCGTCCGAGGTGCGACCGGCCGTCGAAGACGTGGTCGCCCGCGCGCTGGAAACCTGGCTGCTGGAGCGCCCCGCCGACGCCAAGATCGTCTGCGGCAAGATCGTCGAAGCCGCCCGCGCCCGCGAAGCCGCGCGCCGCGCGCGCGAGATGACGCGCCGCAAAGGCGTGCTCGATGGCGCCGGGCTACCCGGCAAGCTCGCCGACTGTCAGGAGCGCGACCCCGCCAAGTGCGAGCTTTACATCGTCGAGGGCGATTCTGCCGGCGGCAGCGCCAAGCAGGGCCGCGACCGCAAGTTCCAGGCGATCCTGCCGCTGCGCGGCAAGGTGCTCAACGTGGAGAAGTCGCGCTTCGACAAGCTGATCGCCAGCGAGCAGATCGCCACGCTGATCACCGCGCTGGGCACCAGCATCGGGCCGGACTTCAACGCCGACAAGCTGCGCTATCACCGCATCATCGTGATGAGCGTGGACGGCGACGACCACGTCTTTGTCCGCGACGACGCGCAGGGCGTGCGCATGGTGCGGATCGGCGCCTTTATCGACGCCGCGCTGCAACGCCACGGCGCGCGTGCAGACGCGCACGGCGTGACCAAGGTCAAGGGCGCGCCGCTGGGCGAAGTGCTGTGCTTTGGCATCGACTCGCACGAGGTGCGCTTCAAGCCGATCAAGGCGGTCATCCGCCACCCGCTCGACGAGACGCTGTACGCCGTGCGCACCGCCTACGGCCGCAACGTGCGTGTGACCGCCAGCCACAGCGTCTTCGTGCACGAAGACGGCGCCGTGCGCCTCAAGCGCGGCGATGCGCTGCGCGTGGGCGACCGCGTGGTCGCGCCGCACCGCCTGCGCCTGCCCGCGGCCGCGCCGGCGCGCATCGACCTGCTGCGCGGGCTGTGGGCCGTGCCCGCCGCTGCGCGGCAGATCTGGGTGCGCGGGCCGGCGGTGACCGACTGGTGCCGGAGCAAGGTGCTGGCGCGCCACGACCCGACGGCCGACCTCACCAGCCCGTGCGTGGAGCTTCCCGCCGCGGTGCGGGCAGAACTCGCCGCGCGCCGGCGCGCCAGCGGCGTGTCCAACCAGGCGCTGTGCGCCGCGATCGGCATCCGCCAGCCAGTCACCTTCTACGCGTGGGAGCGCGGCAGCTCGCGCCCGACCGTGCAGCACTACGACGCCTACCTGCGCGCCGTCGGCGCCAACGCCGCCGAGTACGCGCAGCGCGTCGCCGTGGGCGAAAGCCGGCTGCAACGCCCGTGGCGCGAGCCTCCGTCGGGCCGCAACGCCGTACGCGACTACGTGCGCCTGGCGGACCTCACCGAGGCCGACCTCGCCTGCTTCGACGTCCGCGACGATCTCGAACTGACGCCCGAGCACTACGCCGGCCGCGGCATCGGCCGCTACCTCGCCGTCGACGAGCACCTGCTGACGCTGCTCGGCTTCTACCTGGCCGAAGGCTCCTGCTCCGACCGTAACGGCCTGCGGCTGGCGATCGGCAGGGGCAACGCCCGCTTTGCGCAGGAGATGGCGGCGCACCTGACCGCGGTGTTTGGCCAGTCGCCGCTCCTGTATCAGCAGCGCGACCGCAGCGACGAGCTGAAGTTCGTCAACCGCGTGGCGGCACTGGCCTGGCAACACCTGTTCGGCTTCGCCGGCGCCGAGTCGCACACCAAGCGCGTGCCCGACCTCGTCTTCAACGTCGGCGACGAACTGCGCGCCGCCTTCCTGCGCGGCTACCTGTTGGGCGACGGCAGCGTAACCGCCAACGGCATCTCTTTTTGCACCTCGTCCTACGACCTCGCCAGCGGCGTCATGTACCTGTTGAGTTCGCTCGGCGTGGTCGCCTCGCTCACACCGATGCAGCCCGACGGCACCACGCGCGAAATCCGCGGCCAGCCCTGCACCACGCGCCGCCCGTACTGGAACATCGCCGTCAGCGCCAAGGACGACCTGCGCACACTCACCCCCGTGTGGCGCGACCACGCCGGCGCAGCAGCACTCGCCGCGCGGCTCGCCTCACCCGCCACCGCGCCGGCCAACCGCCGCTTCGAGCGCATCGATGGCGACCTGATCGCGCTGCCCATCGTCGCCATTGAGCCGGTGGCCGCCAGCAACGGCTACGTCTACGACTTCTCCGTCGAAGGCGACGAAAACTTCGTCGCCGGCATGGGCGGCCTGTGCTGCCACAACACCGACGCCGACGTCGACGGCGCTCACATCCGCACGCTGCTGCTCACGCTCTTGTACCGCCAGATGCCGCAACTCGTCGAGCGCGGGCACATCTACATCGCGCAGCCGCCGCTGTACAAGGTCAAGTCCGGGCGCGAAGAGCGCTATGTGAAGGACGACCACGAGCTGGCGCAACTGCTGCTCAAGCTCGCGCTCGACGGCGCGCGTCTGTACGTGGACGAGCAGGCCGTACAGGCCGGGCGCGCCATTGCCGGCGACGCGCTGGCCGAGCTCGCCCGCCAGTACCTGGCCGCCGACGCCGTGGTGCAGCGGCTGGAGCGGGTGATCGACCACGACGCGCTGGTCGCCATCACCCACGGCGTGGAACTCGACCTGCACGACGAGGCCGCGGCGCAAGCGAGCGCGCAGCGGCTGGCGGCGGCGCTGGGCAAGGGCACGGTCGAAGTCTTTGCCCAACACGACGAGAAGACCGACAAGCATCGGCTCGCCATCGCGCGGCGGCGGCACGGCAATGTGAAGCTTTCCACCATCGACGCGGATTTCACGCTCGGCGCCGACTACGCACTGCTGGCGGGCGCGGCGCGGAGCTTTAGCGGGCTGGCGGGGCCGGGGGCCAAGATCGTGCGGGGCGAGGGCGACAAGCGCAAGGAAGCGCCGGTGGTGGATTTTCGCGAAGCGATGCAATGGCTGCTGGCGCAGGCCGAAGCCGGCATGGCCAAGCAGCGCTACAAGGGCCTGGGCGAGATGAACCCCGAGCAGTTGTGGGAGACCACGATGGAGCCCGCCGTGCGCCGCCTGCTGCGCGTGCAGATCGAAGACGCCATCGGCGCCGACCGCATCTTCACGACGCTCATGGGTGACGAAGTCGAACCGCGCCGCGCGTTTATCGAGGCGCATGCGTTGCAGGCGGGGAACATCGACGTGTGAGGCGGCGGCGCACCGTCGCGCGGGACTGGCACAGGACAACGACGCGGTAACCCAACTCACCGATGACGCCCGAAGCCCAGGCCCGCCGGACCATCGACCGCCTGCTCGCGGCCGCCGGCTGGGTGGTGCAAGACGTAAAGCACGCCGACATCCACGCCGCGCGCGGCGTGGCGCTGCGCGAATTTGCGCTCAACCCCGGCCACGGCTTTGCCGACTACCTGCTCTACCTGGACGGCCGTGCCGCCGGCGTGGTCGAGGCCAAGAAGCAAGGCGCCACGCTGACCGGCGTGGAATGGCAGTCCTCCCGCTATGCGCAGGGCCTGCCCGCCAGCCTGCCCGCGTGGCACCGCCCGCTGCCCTTTGTGTACGAAAGCACCGGGCGCGAAACGCACTTCACCAACGCCCTCGACCCCGAGCCGCGCGCCCGCGGCGTGTTTGCCTTTCATCAACCGGAGACGCTGGCGGAGTGGCTGGGCGTCCAGCCCTACGCTGGCGCCGCGGAGCTGCGGAGCGCACCGCCCCCACCCCAGCCCTCCCCCGCTGATGCCGGGGAGGGAGCAAGACGGGCAGCGGCAGAGGGGCCGGGGGTGAGGGCCGCGCCTGCCGCCAACGAACCCTTTGCCCCCTACCGCCCCAGCACCTTCCTCGCCCGCGTGCGCGCCATGCCCGCGCTGGTCACCGAGTGGGGCGAGCACAAACTCTGGCCGGCGCAGATCACCGCCATTCGCAACCTGGAGGCCAGCCTCGCGCAGAACAAGCCGCGTGCGCTGATCCAGATGGCCACCGGCAGCGGCAAGACCTTCACCGCCATCAGCTTCATCTACCGGCTCATCAAGTTTGCC
>JAJTHJ010000333.1 GCA_021298875.1 Burkholderiales bacterium
TGGTCAGTTTGTCTTGCCGCATGGGGTTGGCCCCTCCGATTTCTCTCTGCGAGAAAGCTGAGGGCGGGGCCGGGTTTTTCAACCCGCGCCGGCAGCCGCGGGGAGGACTGACTTCGATCAGTCGGCCCCGCCCGCAGGCTTGCTAGCCTGCGGCCCGTTGCGGTTCACTGTTTGCACGGGCTGCCCATGCCGAACACCCTGCTGCTCTACTCCACCGTCTATGGTCAGTCGCGCCGCATCTGCGAGCGCATCGCGGCGCAGCTCGCCGAGGCAGGCAACTCCGCCACGGTCGCCGCACTGACCGACCCTGCCGTCGATCCCGCGGCCTTCGACGCCATCGTGATCGGCGCCAGTATCAAGCACGGCAAGCACCAGCCGACCGTGCTGCCCTTCATCCGCCAGCATCAGGCGGTGCTCGAGGCGAAGCCTTCGGCGCTGTTCTCGGTGAGCCTGATCGCGCGCAAACCCAAACGCAACACTCCGCAGACCAACCCCTACCTGAAAGCGCTGGTCGCGCAGTCGCCGTGGAAACCCAGGCTGCAAGCGGTGTTTGCCGGCGTGCTCGATTACTCGCGCTACGGCCCGTTCGACAAGCAAATGATGCGGCTCGTGATGTGGGTCAACCGCGGCCCGACCGACCCGGCGACAAGAATCGAGTTCACCGATTGGGCGGCCGTGGACCACTTTGCCGCTCAGGTCGCCACACTGACCGACGGCCGATGACACCGCTGGTGGAGCGCCTCTCCAGCCCGCTGCACCTGCTGCTGGTGCCGGCCTGCCTGTGGCTCGTCGCCAGCAGTCCGTGGATTGCGCTCTACGCCGGGGTGCCCGCCGACGCCACGTGGATCGACCGTGGCCACGTGTGGATCGGCCTCGCCACGCTGCCCGCCGGGCTGCTTTACCTCGCCGCCTGCGCGCAGGGCGGCTTGTGGCGCACTTACTACCCGTGGCTGGCCGGCGAGTTCGGTGGCCTGGGCCGCGATCTGGCGGGGCTGGTGCGGCTGCGCCGGCCAATGAGCGAAGGCGGCGGGCTCTTCTCGACCATAGAAGGGCTGCTGCTGTTGGCGCTGCTGGCGGTGGCCGGTACCGGCGTGGCCTGGTTTGTGCTCCAAAGCAGCGATGCCGCGGTGGCCTTGCGTGCCGTCCACATCATTGCCGCGCAGATGTTCGCCGGACTGCTGGCCGCGCATGTGGTCGCGGTCGCGCTGCATCTGGTCGATTTGTTCGGCAACTGATCCAAGCTCAGTCGGCGAGATACCCGCGGCAGAACGCGTCCACGGTCAGCACGGGGCACAAGCCTCGGCTACCCGCCAGCGCGAGCAAGTCCCGGTCGCCAGAAATCAGCGCCCGCGCCTTGCCGGCGATGGCCAAGTGCACGAAGGGCGCATCGAAAGGGTCGCGGCAGACCGGCGCTCCCGACGGCGGCTGCGGCACGTCGACCACCTGCACCCAGGGCAGGTAGTCCGCCAGCAAGTCCTCCTGCTCGGTCGCAGACAATTTGAACTTCGGATAGGCCAGCACACGCAAGAGTTCCTGCGCGGTCGCCGTGCTGGCGAGCGGCACGAACCGCTCCGCCTGCCACCCGGCCCGCACCCGCGACGTCGGCCCGCCCGCGAACAGCAGCGCCGACAGAACGACGTTGGTGTCCAGCACCACCCGCGGGGGTGCTGTCATTTGCGACTTGCGGCCGGCTTCCTGGGCGCGCTCTTGCGCGTGCGGCGAGCCGTTCCGTAATCGGCCACCGGCTCCATGACCCGCGGTGGCGCGCCCGCCGTGCGCGCCCAGCGCGTCGCATCGGCGACGTCGGCCTCGCCCAAGCCGAGCGCCACGATCTTGGCCCGCACCGCGTCGCCGCGCTGGATGCGTACCGGCGTCAGCACGATCTGCCCACCGCGCGCTTCCACGTCGAAGTACTCGGTCGCGCCCACGGCCTGCACCACGCTCTTGGGCAGGGTCAATTGATTCTTCGCAGTGATCTTGGCGAGCATCGGCATTTCCTAAAGTAAGGAATCCTTACCTTACCAGATCACCCTCCCGTACCCGCGGACTCCGCTTGCCGCGTGAACTGCGCAAGCAACTCGTCTTTCTCGACCCAAATCCCGTCGATCCAGCGTTGCACCTGGCCGCGAAACCCCGACTCCGACTGCGTTGCCGGGTCGGTCAGCTCGGCAGGGATCGGTCGCTTTTGCACCCGCACCACCACGGCCGGCACGCGCCCGCACAGTAGGTCCCAGAAGGTCGGCGTGCGCCCGGGGGAATAGAGCGTGATGTCGAGCAACGCCTCGAACTGCGGCCCCATCGCCGCCAGCGCCACCGCCAGCCCGCCGCTCTTGGGCTTGAGCAGGTGCGCGTAGGGCGAGCCTTGCGTGTTGTGCTTGGCCGGTGTGAAGCGCGTGCCTTCGGCAAAGCTGATCACCGAGGTCGGGATCAGCTTGAAGCGCTCGCAGGCGCGCCGGGTCGTTTCCAGATCGACCTGCGCCGAGGCACCGCCCTTGCCGCGCTTCAAAGACGGAAAGTCGAGCGCCCACCACGCCAGGCCGATCACCGGCACCCAGATCAGCTCCTGCTTGAGGAAGAACTTAAGCATCGGGATGCGCCCGTTGAACACCTTTTGCAGCGCCAGGATGTCCACCCAACTGCGATGGTTGCTCGATACCAGGTACCAGCCCCGCGCATGCAGGTCGAGGTCGCCCGCCACGTCCCAGCGGGTGCGACCGACCGCCGCCATCCAGGCGGCGTTCACGCGCATCCAGTCGCCCGCCAGCGCGTTCATCGCCGGATCAACGAGCCGCCGCATCCACGCGACCGGCACGAGCAGTTTCGCCAACGCAAAGGGCACCAACAGCGTGCCATGGACGATCGTGTTCAGCGCGAGCGTCGTCGCGGCCAGCGCGCCTTTGACAACTTCGGATGTGGAGCTTCGCACGGTCAGTCCGCGCCCAGCAATACCACCGCAAACGCCGCGATCCCCTCGCTGCGGCCGGTAAAGCCCAGATACTCGGTGGTCTTGCCCTTGATGCTCACGTCCGCCGGCGCGATACCCAGGGTGGACGCGATCGCTGCCTGCATCGCCGGGACGTGCGGCGCGATCTTCGGTCGCTGCGCGACCACCGTGCAGTCGAGGTTCTGGATACGCCAACCCGCGGCGGCCATTTGCCGCGCAGCTTCGGCCAGCAACGCGCGGCTGTCCGCGCCCTTGTAGCGGGCATCGCTGTCCGGGAAGAGCCGGCCGATGTCGCCCAGGCCCGCCGCGCCGAGCAGCGCATCCGCGATCGCGTGCAGCAACACGTCGGCGTCTGAGTGCCCGAGCAGCCCATCCTTGTGTGGAACCGCCACACCGCCCAGCACCAGCGCACGCCCAGGTACCAGCGCGTGCACGTCGAAGCCCTGGCCCACTCGCAGTTTCATCGCTACTCCTACTTGCGCCGCGCTTTGAGAATCGCCGCGGCGATGGTCCAGTCTTCGGCGGTGGTGACTTTGAGGTTGGTCTCCGCGCCCTGGATCAGCAGCGGCTGACGGCCCAGCCGCTCGACGGCGGAGGCCTCGTCGGTGACCTCGTGCAGCGTCGCACCGACCGCCAGGGCGCGCGCCAGCAGGCCGGCGCGGAACATCTGCGGCGTCTGCGCGCGCCAGAGGCCGCGCCGGTCGATGGTCGCCGCTACGCGGTTGCCGTCGGCGCGCTTGACCGTGTCGGCCACGGGCAGCGCCAGCAGGCCGCCGACCGCGTCGTCGCCCGCCTCGTCGAGCAGGCGGCGCAGCTCCGCCGCGGCCAGGCACGGACGGGCGGCGTCGTGCACCAGCACCCAGTCGTCGGCGTCCGCGGCCAGTTCGCGCAAGCCATTGCGCACGCTCTCGGCGCGCGAGGCGCCGCCGACCGCGGCCACCGCGACCCGCGCCGGCCAGTCGATCTCGCGCCAGTACGGATCGGCAGGCGCCACGACGACCAACACCTTTTCGATGCGCGGCTCGGCGAGCAGCGCATCGAGCGCATGCTCGATCATCGTGCGGCGGCCCAGCGGCAGGTACTGCTTCGGCTTGGCGGTGAGGCTCGCAAAGCGCGTGCCGCGGCCGCCGGCGGGGATCAGGGCAAAGAAGCGCGCCATCGCGATCTGATGCAAGGGGCAAAACTATAATCGTGGCACGCGCGCGGCGCTCGGCAGCAACGAGCGCCGCGTTTTGTTTTGACGATGAGTACCGGGTCCCTGGCCTCCCTGCAAGCGGCGTTGCCGAGCCTCGCCGCAGGGACTCGTTTCGCCCTGCCGCGGCCGCCCGGCTCGGGCGACGCGCTGCTGCTGGCGCAACTGGCGCTGCGCGCGCGCGGCGAGCGCCGGCTGCTTGCCGCGATCTGCGCCGACGCGCTCGACGCCCAGCGGCTGCTCGAAGAGCTGCCGTGGTTCGCCCCCGAGCTGGCGGTCCGTGCGCTGCCCGACTGGGAAACGCTGCCCTACGACATTCTGTCGCCGCACCAGGATTTGGTGTCGGAACGGCTGGAAACCCTGTTCCGCCTGCTGACGCGCGCCACGCAACCGCAGGCGGCGATCGACGTGCTGCTGGTGCCGGCCGCGACGGCGCTGTACCGGCTGGCGCCGCCGGCGTACGTGGCCGGACACACTTTCTTCTTCCGCCAAGGCGAGCGGCTGGCCGCCGCCGCGTTGCGCGAGCGGCTGGTGCTGGCCGGCTATCAGAACGTCACCCAGGTGGTCGCGCCCGGCGAGTTTGCGGTGCGCGGGGGCTTGATCGATCTCTTCCCGATGGGTGCGGCGGTGCCGGTGCGGCTCGATCTGCTCGACGATGCGATCGAGACCATCCGCCACTTCGACCCGGACACGCAGCGCAGCCTGTACGCGGTGCCCGAGATCCGCCTGCTGCCGGGGCGCGAGTTTCCGTTCGACGAGGCGGCGCGCGCCGCCTTCCGCACCCGCTGGCGCGAAGTTTTCGAGGGCGACCCCAGCCGCTGCCCGGTCTACAAAGACGTGGGCCAGGGCGTGCCGTCGGCGGGAATCGAGTACTACCTGCCGCTCTTCTTCGACGAGACGGCCACCCTCTTCGATTACCTGCCCGCCGATGCGCTGCTGGTGCTGCACAGCTCCGTGGAGGCCAGTTGCCGGCGTTTTTGGACCGAGACCTCTGAGCGCCACCGCTTCTTGTCGCGCGACCGCGAGCGTCCTTGCTTGCCGCCGCAGAGGTTGTTTCTCGACGCGGAGGGGTTGTTCGCCAGGGCGAAGGGCTATGCCCGTTTAGCCCTCTCCCCGCGGGAGAGGGCGGCCGCGGAGCGGCCGGGTGAGGGAAGACCGTCGGAACCCGCGCCGACGCCCACCGAAACCGAAGATCCCTCCCTTACCCCAA
>JAJTHJ010000295.1 GCA_021298875.1 Burkholderiales bacterium
CACCAGCATCACCACCCCTGCCGCCAGAACCGCCGCCGCCGCAATCACGCCGAAGTACGGGTCGCGCAGCCGCGCGAACTTGCGGAACTTCAGCACCCGCAGGTTCATCAGGATCAGGCTCGCCAACCCGCCCGGCGCGAACATCACCAGCAGCACGAAGAAGAGACCAAGATACAACTGCCACGCCTTGGTGAATTCCGACAGCGCCACTGCAAACAGCACGAACACCACGGCGCCCAAAATCGGCCCAAAGAAAAACGCCGCGCCGCCGATAAAGGCGGCCAGCAGTACGCCGCCCGAGCGGATCGCCGACAGGTTCTCTGCCGATACGATCTCGAAGTACAGCGCGGACAGTCCGCCCGCGATGCCGGCAAAGAAGCTCGACAAGATGAGCATCAGCCAGCGCATCCGCTGCGTGTTGTAGCCGATGAACTCGGCGCGCTCCGGATTATCGCGCACGGCGTTGGCGATGCGCCCGAGCGGTGTTTGCGTCAGTGCGAACATCGCGATCGTGCAGACGAAGGTCCAGGCCGCGATCAGGTAGTAGATCTGGATGTCCGGGCCGAAGGTCAGCGACTTGATGCCGAGAAACGGCCCGCCCGCGGTGCGGTTGCCGCTGACACCCGCCTCGCCGCCAAAAAAGCCCGGGAACATCAACGAGGCCGCAAACACCATCTCGCCGATGCCGAGCGTGATCATCGCGAAGGGCGTGCCGGCCTTGCGGGTGGTCAGCCAGCCGAAGATCACGCCGAAGACCATCCCCGCCAGCCCGCCCACCAGCGGCAGCAGCGACACCGGAAACGCCGCTTTGCCCTGCGCGATCCACACCAGCAGGTGGATCGCAAAGTACGCGCCCAGTCCCGAGTACACCGCATGGCCGAAGCTCAGCATCCCGCTTTGGCCGAGCAGCATGTTGTACGACAAGGCGAACACGATCATGATGCCCATCTGCGACAACAGGCTCTTGGCAAACAGGTCGTCGAAGACAAGCGGCAGCGCGACGAACAGCAGCGCCGCGAAGCCCCAGATCACCCAGCGGCCGAGGTTGACCGGCCGGTAGCGCAGCACGGACTCTGTCACCTCAGTCCTCGCGCGTACCGAGCAGGCCCTTGGGCCGGAAGATCAGGATCAGCACCAGCAGCAGGAAGGGCAGCACCGGCGTCAGTTGCGCGACCGTGAGCTTGAGCAGCGGCCAGCCGGCTGACTGCGCATCGACCGCGACGTTGAACTGCGTGGTCAGCAGCCAGGCGAGCGAAGCGTCGCTGGTCTTGCCGAAAGCATCGATCAGCCCGAGGGCGAGCGAGGCGATGAAGGCGCCCGCCAACGACCCCATGCCGCCGATCACGATCACGACGAAAAGGATCGCACCCACCGCGCCGGCCATGCCCGGCTCGGTGACGAAGAGGTTGCCGCCCACCACGCCGGCCACCCCCGCCAGCGCGCAGCCGCCGCCGAAGACCAGCATCTGCACCCGCGGCACGTTGTGGCCGAGGGCCTCGACCTGCTGCGGATGCGTGAGCGAGGCGCGGATCACCAGCCCCACCCGCGTGCGGTTGATCAGCCACCACAAGGCCACCAGCATCGCCACTGCCACGCCCATTGCAACGACGCGATAGGCGGGAAAGGTCACGCCAAAGCCTTGCAGCAGCCTGAGCGGCCCGTCCAGCTCCGGCGGGATGCGGTACGGCACCGCCGCGCGACCCCAGATCACCTGCACCAGCTCTACGACGATGTAGGACAGGCCAAAGGTGAAAAGCAGCTCCGGCACGTGGCCCCAGTGGTGCACGCGGCGCAGGCCCCAGCGCTCGACCGCCGCGCCGAGCGCGAAGAGCAGCAGCGGCGCCAACACGAACGCCGGCCAGTAGCCAAACCAGGCGGATAGCTGGTAGCCGAAGTAGGCCCCCAGCATGTAGAAGCTGGCGTGCGCAAAGTTGAGCACGCCCATCAGCGAAAGAATCAGCGTCAACCCCGCCGCCAGCATGAACAGCAACAGCCCGTAGGACAGGCCGTTGAGCAGCTGGATGAAGGCGGTTTCGGGGGTCACTGTGCGGTGGGCGCGGGTGGCCGCGACGATACTGCGTAATGTCAGCGGACTTGCCGCGCTGGCGCCGCGTCGCCGAGGTCCTCCCTCACCCCAACCCCTCTCCCGGAGGGAGAGGGGCTTTCAACCCTCTCCCACCGGGAGAGGGTGCGAGCGGAGCAAGCGGGTGAGGGAAGACCGCAGATGCGAAGTAGCGAACTCCGCACTCCGCAGCGGCCTTACTGAGGCTTCGCCGGCCGCTGCATCTGACAACTGGTCGGCTGCGTCCCAACGAAGGTGTCGATCGCCTTGACGGTCTTGAAGCCGTAGCCGGTGTTCTCCGAGTCGTGCTTGACCTCGCCGCCGGCCTTGGTCCACACGGAGATGAAGAGCGGCTGCTGCAACTGGTGGTCAGCGGCGCGCATTTCGATTTCGCCCATCACGGTGGGCATCCGCAGGCCTTCCATCGTGTAGGCCACGCGCAGCGGGTCGGTGCTCTTGGCGCGCTTGATCGCCTCGGCCAGCATCGTCATCGAGGTAAACGCCGCCAGCGTGTACCACTCTTCCTTATGGCGCTTCTTGAAGTCGGTGTAGAGGTCTTCGTACGGGTACTTGGCGATATTCGGGTGCCAGTAGCTCACCTGCCGCACGAGGTCCGCGCCGGCGGGGCCGATTGCGGTCGGGGTGCCGATCACGCCGGCGTAGTAGGTGTAGAAGTTGACGTTCAGCCCCGCGTCGCGCGCGGCGCGCACCAGCAGCACCAGGTCGGGGCCCCAGTTGCCGGTGATCACCGTATCGGCACCCGAGGCGCGGATCTTGGCGATGTACGGCGCAAAGTCGCGCACCTGCCCCAGCGGATGCAGGTCTTCGCCGACGATCTTCACGTCGGGCCGCTTGCGCGCGAGCAGTTCCTTCGCCACGCGCGTCACCTGCTGGCCGTGCGAGTAGTTCTGGTTGATCAGATACACGCTCTTGATCTCGGGCCGGCCCTTCATGTACTCGGTCAAGGCCTCCATCTTCATGTCGGTGTTGGCGTCGAAGCGGAAATGCCAGAAGTTGCACTTGCTGTTGGTCAGATCGGGATCCACAGCCGCGTAGTTGAGAAACACGATCGACTGGTTGGGATTGCGCTCGTTGTGCTTGGCGATCGCATCCGCCAGCGGTATCGCCACGTGCGAGCCGTTGCCCTGCGCCACGTAGCGAATGCCCTGGTCGATGATCGACTTGAGCACCGTCAGCGACTCCTGCGGCGAACCCTTGTTGTCGAAGGGCACGATCTCGAACTTGATGCCGGGGCCGGCCAGTTGCTTGGTGGTGACGATCTCGGCCGCCTGCTGGAAGTGCTTGAGGATGTTCTGCCCCACCGCGGCAAACGGCCCGGACAGCGGATCGACGAAAGCAATCTTTACCGTTTGCGTGGCAGGCGCGGCGGCGGGCGCAGCGCCTTTGCTTTGCGCGAGCGCGCCGCCGCTGGCGAGCAGCAGCGCAGTCAGACCGGCCAGCAGCCGGCGGGTGATCGAAAACATGGCAGGTCTCCTTGCGGTGTGGTTGTTATGGCGACGCAGATTACTGGCGCGCCCCGCCCCGGTAAAGCCGCAGTGCCGCGGGTTTACCCGCGGCGCGCGTTTCAGGTTGGCAGCACGTAGTCTTTCAACTGCTCGCGCATCCGCGTCTTGAGCATCTTGCCGGTGGCGCCGAGCGGAATGCTCTCCATGAACACCACGTCGTCGGGCACCTGCCACTTGGCTACTTTGTCGGCGTACCAGGCGAGCAAGTCGGCCTTCTCCAACTGGGCCTCGGGCTTGCGCACGACGACGATGATCGGCCGCTCGTCCCACTTGGGATGCGGCACGCCGATGCAGGCCGCCATCGCCACCGCCGGATGCGCGACCGCGATGTTCTCCAGTTCAATCGAGCTGATCCACTCGCCGCCGGACTTGATCACGTCTTTGCTGCGGTCGGTGATGTGCATGTAGCCGTCGGCGTCGATGGTGGCCACGTCGCCGGTCGGGAACCAGCCGCGCCCGGCCGCGTCGCGCTTGAGCGGGTCGCCGCCGTCGCCCTTGAAGTATTCGCGCAGGATCCACGGCCCGCGCACCAGAAGGTCGCCAAAGGTCTTGCCGTCCCAGGGCAGTTCGCTGCCGTCCACGTCGGCGATCTTCGTGTCCACGCCGTAGATGACGCGGCCCTGCTTGTACTGGAGCGTCAGCCGCTCGGCCTCCGGCAGGTCCGCATGCTTGCCCTTCAGCGTGCAAGAGGTGCCGAGCGGACTCATCTCGGTCATGCCCCAGGCATGGATCACCTGCACGCCGTACTTCTGCTGGAACAGCCGCAGCATCGCCGGCGGGCAGGCGGCGCCGCCGATCACCGTGCGCTTCATCGTCGAAAACCGCAGGTTGTTGGCTTCGACGTGGCCGAGCAGGCCCTGCCAGACGGTGGGCACGCCGGCCGAGCAGGTCACACCCTCGGCCTCGAAGAGTTCGTACAGCGATTTGCCGTCCAATTGCGCGCCGGGGAAGACCATCTTGGCGCCGGTCAGCGCACCGACGTAGGGCAAGCCCCAGGCGTTGACGTGGAACATCGGCACCACCGGCAGGATGCAGTCGCGCGAGGACACGTTCAGCGCGTCCGGCAGCGCCGCCGCGTAACTGTGCAGCACGGTCGAGCGGTGGCTGTACAGGACGCCCTTGGGGTTGCCGGTGGTGCCCGAGGTGTAGCAGAGCGACGAGGCCAGGTTTTCGTCGAATTCCGGCCAGACGTAGTCGGGCAAGCCGCGTTCGATCAGCTCTTCGTAGCAGATCAGCGGCGCTTTGCTCTGCGCGGGCATCCGGTCGCGGTCGATCATCGCGACCCAGCCACGCACGCCGCGGCAGAACGGCGCGATCGCTTCCACCAGCGGCAGGAAGGTCAGATCGAAAAAGACGTACTGGTCCTCGGCGTGATTGACGATCCAGGCCAGTTGCTCCGGGTGCAAGCGCGGGTTGATCGTGTGCAGCACCAGGCCGCTGCCGGACACCGCGAAGTACAGCTCCATGTGCCGGTAGCCGTTCCAAGCCAGCGTGGCGATGCGGTCGCTGCGCTCCAGGCCCAGCGTCTGCAAGGCGCTCGCCATCTGCCGCGCGCGGCGGTGCAGCGCGCGGTAAGTGGTGCGGTGGATGTCGCCTTCGACCCGGCGCGAGACGATTTGCGCATCGGGGTGGTGGCGGTCGGCGTGCTCGATCAGCGACGAGATCGCAAGCGGCACCTGCATCATCAGGCCGTGCAGCATGGGGAAGTCTCCTTGGTTTTGCGCCGATGGCGCGCCGGCGTGTTTGTGGAACGTAGTCCAAAACTTGCGGTCGATACAATTCGCCGCCCCGCTGGAGCTTTACGTTTGAACTCGCCGTTGCCGCCCTTTGCCGCTACCGACTCGCCCGCCGCCTTCAAAGCGTTGCCCTGGCATAACGGGTTCGCGCGGCTGCCGGAGTCGTTCTACACGCGGCTCGCGCCAACGCCCTTGCCCGATCCCTATCTGGTTGCCGTGTCCGACGCAGCGGCGGAGACGATCGGGCTGCCGCCCGTCGAACTGCGTCGCCCGCAGGCGGTCGCCGCCTTTGCCGGCAACCACCTGCCGCCCGGCGCCGAGCCGCTGTCTTCCGTCTACGCCGGCCACCAGTTCGGCGTTTACGTGCCGCAGTTGGGCGACGGGCGCGCTCATCTGCTGGGCGGCGTGGTCGCGCCGGACGGCCGCGTGTGGGAACTGCAATTGAAAGGCGCAGGCAAAACGCCCTACTCCCGCTTTGCCGACGGGCGCGCGGTGCTGCGCTCCTCGATCCGCGAGTTCCTGTGCTCGGAGGCAATGGCCGCCCTCGGTGTGCCGACCACGCGCGCTCTGACGTTGGTCGGCTCTGACACCCCGGTGTTTCGGGAGACGGTCGAGTCGGCCGCGGTGGTCACGCGAATGGCACCGAGCTTTCTTCGCTTCGGCCACTTCGAGTTTTTCTACTGGCACAACCGGCACGAGGAACTGCGCCGGCTGGCCGATTACGCGATCGACGAGTTCTTCCCCGAGTGCCGCGACGCGAGCCAGCCGTATCTCGCCTGGCTGGAAGAAGTCGCCCGCCGCTCCGCGCGGCTGATCGCGCATTGGCAGGCGGTGGGCTTCATGCACGGCGTGATGAACAGCGACAACATGTCGCTGCTCGGGCTCACACTCGACTACGGGCCGTTCGGCTTCATGGACGGCTTCGACGCCAACCACATCTGCAGTCACAGCGACGAGCACGGCCGCTACGCCTACGCGATGCAGCCGAAGATCGGCCACTGGAACCTGTACTGCATCGGGCAGGCGGTGGTGCCGCTCACCGGCGACGTGCAAGCCACGCAGGCCGCGCTCGACGTCTACCTCGGCGAGTACGAAACGGCGATCGGCGAGCAGATGCGCGCCAAGCTGGGGCTCGCCACCGCGCGGGACGCCGACGATGCGCTGATCGAGCGGCTGCTCGAAGTGATGCACGCCAACCGCGCCGACTGGACGATCTTCTGGCGCAACCTGGCGCGGCTGCGCGTGGATGCGACCGATCCCGCCGACGATGCGCCGGTGCGCGACCTCTTTGCCGACCGCGCCGCCTTCGATGCCTGGGCGGCCGACTATCGCGCACGGCTGAAACGCGAAGCCAGCATGGACGCCGAGCGCGCCGCACGGATGAATCGCGTCAACCCAAAGTTCGTGTTGCGCAACTACCTGGCTGAAGCCGCGATCCGCAAAGCGCGCGGCGACGACGGCGCGCCGCGCGACTTTGGCGAGGTCGAGCGTTTGCTTGCGGTGCTGCGCCGGCCGTTTGACGAGCAGCCGGAGTTCGACGATTACGCCAAGCCGCCGCCGGACTGGGCTGCGGGGCTGCAATTGAGTTGTTCTTCGTGAACGCCGCCCGCACGCCCTTTGGCGTCATGCCCGCGGAAGCGGGAATCCAGTGTCTTTGTTGCGAAGCCGCTGGATTCCCGCTTTCGCGGGAATGACGGAAACCGCGATGAAGCTCCTGTTCGACCTGCTCCCGGTCCTGCTCTTCTTCGCCGCCTACCAATTGGCCGGCGCCAACCCCGCACAGGCCGAAGCCTGGACCGGGATGCTACTGCGCCCCCTGATCGGCGACGGCACGGTCCCGCCGGGACAGTCGCCGATCCTGCTCGCCACCGCCGTGGCGATCGTCGTTTCGCTGGCGCAGGTGGCCTGGCAGCTGGCCACCCGCCGACGGGTCGAGGCGATGCTGATGCTGTCGGTCGCGGTGATCGTCGTCTTCGGGGGCGCCACGATCTGGTTGCACGACGAAACCTTCATCAAGTGGAAGCCGAGCATCCTGTATGCGCTATTCGCGGCGATCCTGGCCGGCGGCAGGCTCTTCGCGCAGCGCAACTTCATCCAGAGCCTGCTCGGCGAGAAGCTCGCGCTGCCCACCCCCGTGTGGGACCGGCTGCTCTGGGCCTGGACCGCCTTCTTCGCCGCGCTGGCGGTGCTCAACCTCGTTGTCGCGTACACCGTCTCCACTGCGACCTGGGTGAGCTTCAAGCTCTTCGGCTTGCTCGGGCTGACCTTCGCGTTCGTGCTCGGCGTGGGATTCTGGACGGCGCGCCACATGCCGGAGGGCAAAGATGGCTGATACCCGCGTGGCGCTGATCGAAGCGCGGCTGCGCGCGGCGCTGGAGCCGCAGTCCATCGCAATCGACGACGAAAGCCACAAGCACGCCGGCCACGCCGGCGCTGCGAGCGGCGGCGGCCACTACCGCGTGCATGTGGTAAGTCGGCGCTTCGCGGGCTTGCCGCGGCTCGCGCGGCACCGCCTTGTGTATGATGCCCTTGCCGACTTGATGCATCACGACATTCACGCGCTGGCGCTCACTCTTGCGACGCCCGACGAATAGCGCGGCCCCGGCCCCTCCCCTTTCCCTTCAAGGTTCGACCCATGCATAAAGCCCTGCTCGTTTTCGCGTTCGCCGCCGTAGCCGGCGTCGCCTCCGCCCAGAACGTCGCCACCGTCAACGGCAAGCCGATTCCCAAGTCGCGCGAAGACGCCTGGCTCAAGTTTGCC
>JAJTHJ010000085.1 GCA_021298875.1 Burkholderiales bacterium
CCGGTACCAGGACAGCGGCAGGCCCACCGCCGCGCTGACGACCGCCACGGCCGCCACCAGCGCAACCTGCGCGCTGAGGCCGCCGCCGCCCGTCGCGCCCACCGCCTGCGCCAGCAGGCTCAGCCCGCCGCCCAGCGTGAGCGCCAGCAGCAGCACGGCATCGATCGCGTCATCGACCAGAGCGACGCGCTGGCGGGCGATCGTGTAGGCGGCGGCCTTGCGGTGCGCCTCCAGCCCGATGCGCTCGGCGAAGCGCGCCGGTACCCGGTCGGCGTGCGCGGCCACGTGGCGGATCTGCCGTTGGGCGAGCCAGAACTTCAAGGCCAGCGTGAGCAGCAACGCGGCAACGAATACAGCGGTGAATCCTGCGGCCATCGAAGTAGTGCAAGCGCGGCGCGGGCGCGTGACACAATCCGCCGCCGCTGGAAACCGAGAGCGAAAAGTATGTCACAGCCCCCGTCCGCGCCGGTGCGCGATCCGCGTTTTCACGAGGACAACCTGTTGTGGATCGACCTCGAAATGACCGGGTTGGCGCCGGAGCGCGACCGCATCATCGAGATCGCGGTGGTCGTCACCGATGCGCAGTTGCAGGTGCTGGCCGAGGGGCCGGTGCTGGCCATCCATCAGCCCGACGCGGTGCTCGACGCGATGGACAACTGGAACAAGTCCACCCACGGCCGCTCGGGCCTGACCGAGCGCGTGCGCGCCTCAACGGTCGACGAGGCGGCGGCCGAGGCGCAGGTGCTGGCCTTTGTCGCGGCGTTCGCGCCGCCCGGCAAGTCGCCGATGGCCGGCAATTCGATCTGCCAGGATCGCCGTTTCTTGGCGCGCTGGATGCCGCGGCTGGAGGCGTACTTCCACTACCGCAATCTCGACGTGAGCACGCTGAAGGAACTCGCCCGCCGCTGGGCGCCGGCGGTGGTCAAGGGCTTCGAGAAGCAGAGCAAACACCAGGCGCTGGCGGACATCCACGAGTCGATTGCGGAACTACAGCACTACCGCGCGCAGTTGCTGAAGGTCTGATCCGCCTACTCGGGCACGCCGGCGCGGCGCAACCCGGCGACCAGGTGGCGCTCGTGCTGTTCGAGCGCTTCGGCGCCAATGATCGCCGAGGAGGAGCGCCAGCCGGCGATGGTGAAGTCGGGGTCGCGCCGCAGCAGCTCCGCCCGCGCCCAGGCGGCGCGCTCGGCATCGCCCTTCATTGCGTAGGCCGCGGTAAGCACCATGAAGTCCGGCCACTCGGGCACGAACGCGAGTGCCCGGCGGCCGGTCTCGATGGCTGCGTCGTACCGGCCCAGCAAGAGCAGCGCACGGGCGCGGTGATACAGCGTGTCGCCGACAGACGAGGCGGTCGGCGACAGGCGCGTGGCGCGTTCGAAGTCCTCCAGCGCCTGCGCCTGGCGGCCGGTATACATCGCCAGCACGCCCCGCTGGATATGCGCTTCGGCGGAGTAGCGGTTGAGCTGCAGTGCGCGCTCGATGGCCTCGCGCGCCGACGGCTCCTCGCCCTTGAACGTCAGCACCACCGCGCGCACGCGCCAGGCGTTGGCGTCCATCGGGCCGAGGGCGATGGCCTGCGCCGACAGTTCGTCGGCACGGGCGAGCGCCGCGCGGCCTTCGTCGCTGCCGCGGCTGCGGTTGTACAGGTAGGCCCAGCTTTCCGCTTCGCCGGCCAGCGGCCGCGCCAGGTTTGGCAGGCCCTGCGCGGCCAGGGCAAAGCGGCGCGCCGCTTCGCGCAGCGTGGCAGGTTTGCTGTCGGTTTCCCGGTAGTACTGCTCGGCGGTCAGCAGGGCGAGCAGAGGATCGTCTGGCGCCTCGCTCGCCAATAGCGCGGACGCGGCGCGGGCGACCTCGCGCGACAGGTGAAACGACAATTGGGCCAGCAGTTCCACGGGGGCGGCCTCGCCCGGCGCAGCGTCCACCGCGACCGTGCCTGCCCAGACCTGCGCGCCTTTGCGGCGATCGTCGACGGAAGCGGCCACGGCGATGCGATCGCCGGCTTCGATCACGCGCAAGTGGGCGCTGTAGCGCGTGGGGGCTTCGCGCCCAGGGTCGGCTGCGTTACCCAGTGCCGACCGTGCCACCACGACTCTGGCAGTGCCCAGATCCTTGAGCACGACTTCCGTCAGTTGTTGCGACAGGGCGAGGGCGACCGCCTTGCCGGCCGGCGTGCCGCTCGCATCGGTGACGGGGTGCAGCGCCAGCGACAGCGCAGGCGGCGCCTGCGTGCTGCGCCAGTGCATGGTGGTGGCGCCGAGCGCCGCCGCGACGACGACCGCCGTGGACAGCACCAGGACGCGCCGGCGGCGGCGCAGCGCGGCGCGCAGGCGCTGGCCCCAGGGCGGCGGACGATCGAGCACATCGACGCGAAACACGCGAATCGGTCGCGAGATGTTCTTTACCTTGAAGGCGCCCGCATCGCTCACGCGCAGGCCGGCGGCGGCGCGCACCTGCTCGCGCACCGCCGCGGAAATGGCGATCAACCCCGGCTCGGCCAGTGCCTGCAAACGGGCGGCGACGTTGACGCCATCGCCGGCAATGTCGTCACCGTCGATCAGAATGTCGCCGAGGTTGATGCCGATGCGCAGTTGCAGCTGCTCGTCGGCGGGGCGGTCGAGGTTGCGCGTGCGCACCTCACGCTGGATCTGTACGGCGCAGGCGAGTGCGTCGCCGGCACTGGCGAACTCGGCCAGCAGATCGTCGCCCTTGCTGCGCACCGGCCGGCCCTGATAGGCGGCCACGGTCCGGTCGATCACCGTCGCCCGCAGTTCGCGCAGGCGCTGGTGCGTGCCCGTGTCGTCCTCCTCCATCATCCGGCTGTAGCCGGCGACGTCCGCGAGCATGACCGCAGCCAGCCGGCGGATTGGGCGGGCGTCCTGGGCCTCAGCCATGGCGGCTCAACAAAGGAACGATGCCCGCCACCGCATCGCCGATCGGTGCCGCGGACAGGGTCAATGCTGGGGTGGCAAACACGGGGCGCGCTACGGGTTTCGTGGTCCCGCCGGCAGGAATCGAACCTGCATCTGAGTCTTAGGAGGACCCCGTTCTATCCATTGAACTACGGCGAGTGCGAGCCAGTATACGGTCGGCTCGCCACGTAGAATGCGTTGCTAAAGTTGCGCCGCCGACGGCGCACCGCGCAGGTGCGCCGCGCTGCTCGCAAGATGGGCAACCGAGCCCGAACCGCGCCGCGACAAGGCTTCGCGCAGATCGGGCCGCGCTTATCCACAGACTTTGTGGATAACGCGTGGCGCTGCAAACCACCGTCCGGAAATCGACCCTCGCATGACTTCTCCTCCCCGCGGCCGCACGCCGCGCACCGGCGACTACGCCGAAGCTTCGATCCGCGTCCTCAAAGGCCTGGAGCCGGTGCGCCAGCGCCCCGGCATGTACACCCGCACCGACAGCCCGCTGCACATCGTGCAGGAGGTGATCGATAACGCCGCCGACGAGTTTCTCTCCGGCTTCGGCAAGAAGATCGAGGTCACGCTGCACAAGGACGGCGCGGTCACGGTCGAAGACGACGGCCGTGGCATCCCGGTCGGCCTGCATCCGGAAGAGGGCGTGCCGGTGGTGGAGATCGTCTTCACCCGGCTGCATGCCGGCGGCAAGTTCGATAAGCGCGCCGGCGGCGCCTATGCGTTTTCCGGCGGCTTGCACGGCGTCGGCGTGTCGGTCACCAACGCACTTGCGCAGCGGATGGACGTGACCGTCTGGCGCGAGGGCGCGGAGCACACGATCGGCTTTGCCGGCGGCGACGTGCGTACCAAGCTCGCCTCCGAGCCCGGCGCCGGGCGGCGCAGCGGTACGCGGATCACGGTGTGGCCCGACCCCAAGTACTTCGACACGCCCAACGTGCCGGTCGATGAACTGGAGCGCCTGCTGCGCAGCAAAGCGGTGCTGCTGCCGGGCACCGAGGTCCGCTTCGTCAACGAGAAGACCGGCGTGGAGCGGCGCTGGCGCTTCGACGGCGGCTTGAAGGAATACCTGTTGCAATCGCTCGCCGCGGAGCCTGCGGTGCCGCCGTTCGAAGCGAGCGCATTTGCCTCCGCCGACGATGCGAGCTTTGCCGAAGGCGAGGGCGCCGACTGTGTGCTGGTGTGGACCGAAGAAGGCGCGCCCACGCGCGAGAGCTATGTGAACCTGATTCCCACGCCCGCCGGCGGCACGCACGAGGCGGGCTTGCGCGAGGCGATGTTCACTGCGCTGCGCGCCTTCATCGACGCGCATAACCTGCTGCCCAAGGGCGTGAAGCTGCTGCCCGAAGACGTGTTCGCGCGTGCGAGCTTCGTGCTCTCGGCCAAGGCGCTCGACCCGCAGTTCCAGGGGCAGGT
Organism: Burkholderiales bacterium; assembly: GCA_021298875.1. Classification (GTDB taxonomy): domain Bacteria; phylum Pseudomonadota; class Gammaproteobacteria; order Burkholderiales; family Burkholderiaceae_F; genus JAJTHJ01. The sequence goes on from JAJTHJ010000085.1 coordinate 4,335, forward strand.
CAAGGAGCGGCTGAACAGCCGCGACGCGCTGCGCTTGGTCGCTGGGCTGGTGCGGCCGCAACTGGAGTTCTGGCTCAACCAGCACCCCGAGCATGGCCGCAAACTGGCGGAGATGGCGATCGCGCAGGCGCAGGCGCGCGCGCGTGCCGGCCAGCGCGTGGAGAAAAAGAAAGGCTCGGCGGTGGCGGTGCTGCCGGGCAAGCTCACCGACTGTGAGTCCACCGACGTGGCGCGCAACGAGATCTTTCTGGTCGAGGGCGACTCCGCCGGCGGCAGCGCCAAGATGGGCCGCGACAAGGAGTTCCAGGCCGTGCTGCCGCTGCGCGGCAAGGTGCTCAACACCTGGGAGGTCGAGCGCGATCGCCTCTTTGCCAACGCCGAGGTGCACGACATCGCGGTCGCCCTCGGCATCGACCCGCACGGGCCTGACGACGCGATCGATTGGGCGAGCCTGCGCTACGGCAAGGTCTGCATCCTGGCCGATGCGGATGTGGACGGCTCGCATATCCAGGTGCTGTTGCTGACACTCTTCTTCCGCCACTTTCCGCAACTGGTCACGCGCGGGCACGTCTGCGTGGCGCGGCCGCCGCTTTTTCGCGTGGACGTACCAGCCGCCGGCAAGCGGCCGGCGCGCCGCTTGTACTGCCTGGACGACGACGAGTTGCAGGCGACACTCGAAAAACTGGCCGACGAAGGCGTGCGCGAGTCCGCGTGGAGCATCGCGCGCTTCAAGGGCCTAGGCGAAATGAGTCCCGAGCAGTTGTGGGAAACAACGCTCAACCCCGACACGCGGCGCCTGTTGCCCGTGACGCTCGGCGAACTCGCCGCCGCCGAGACCGCCGCCACGATGACGATGCTGATGGGCCGCGGCGAAGCCGCGCAGCGCCGCGCTTGGTTGGAGGAGCGGGGCAATGAGGTCGAGGTGGACGTATAGCGAATCGCGCAGCACACGAAATGTCTGAACAACAAACACTCGTTTTTTCCGGCGGCGGCGACCCGCCCGATGCGCTGACGCTCGCGCGTTTTGCCCAGCAGGCCTACCTCGACTACGCGGTGAGCGTGGTCAAGGGCCGCGCGCTGCCGGACGTCTCTGACGGCTGCAAACCGGTGCAGCGGCGCATCCTGTACGCGATGGAACGCATGGGCCTCGCGGCGGGGGCGAAGCCGGTCAAGAGCGCACGTGTGGTCGGCGACGTGCTCGGCAAGTACCACCCGCACGGCGACCAGGCCGCCTACGACGCGCTGGTGCGGATGGCGCAGAACTTCGCGCTGCGTTACCCGCTGATCGATGGCCAGGGTAACTTCGGCAGCCGCGACGGCGACGGTGCGGCGGCCATGCGCTACACCGAGGCGCGCCTGTCGCCGATCGCGCGCCTGTTGCTCGACGAATTGGACGAAGGCACCGTCGACTTCGGCCCCAACTACGACGGCTCGTACCAGGAGCCGAAGCTGCTGCCCGCGCGGCTGCCCTTCGTGTTGCTCAATGGCGCCTCGGGCATTGCCGTGGGCATGGCCACCGAAATCCCGCCGCACAACCTGCGCGAGGTCGCCACGGTGGCGGCGCTGGTGCTCACGCAACCGAAGTCCACGCTGGACGATGTGCTGGGCGTACTTCCGGGGCCGGACTTCCCCGGTGGTGGGCAGATCATCTCGCCGGCTGCGGAGCTGCGCGACATTTACTCCGGCGGTCGCGGCAGCGTCAAAGTGCGCGCGCGCTACGAGTTCGAAGATCTGGCGCGCGGCCAGTGGCAACTGGTGGTCACCGAGTTGCCGCCCTCGACTTCCACGCAGAAGGTGCTGGAGGAGATCGAGGAACTGACCAACCCCAAGGTGCGCGCCGGCAAGAAGAGCCTGACTGCCGAGCAGCAGCAGAACAAGGCGCTGGTGCTGTCGCTGCTGGACAGCGTGCGCGACGAGTCCGGCAAGGACGCCGCGGTACGGCTGGTGTTCGAGCCGCGCACGTCCAAGGTCGATCGGCAGGAGTTCGTCAACCTGCTGCTGGCGCAGACGAGCCTCGAATCGTCCACGCCGATCAATCTGGTGATGATCGGCCGCGACGGCCGTCCCCGCTGCAAGTCGCTACTGGAGATCCTGACCGAGTGGGGCGAGTTCCGCGTGGACACAGTGCGCCGCCGCTCGCAGCACCGGCTGGCCAAGGTCGCCGACCGCATCCACATCCTCGAAGGCCGGCAGGCGGTGCTGCTGCGGATCGAAGAAGTGATCCGCGTGATCCGCAATTCGGACGAGCCCAAGCCAGAGTTGATGCGGGCCTTCAAACTTTCCGAGCGGCAGGCCGAGGACATTCTGGAAATCCGGCTGCGCCAACTGGCGCGGCTCGAAGGCATCAAGATCGAGCAGGAGTTAGCGCAGTTGCGCAAGGACGAGGCGGCGCTCGCCAAACTGCTCGGGTCGGACGCGGCGCTGCGCAAGCAGGTCGTGCGCGAGATCGAAGAAGACGCCAAGAAGTACGGCGACGCGCGCCGCACGCTGATCGCCGAGGCCGAACGTGCCGCAGTGCAGACGCAGGTGCTCGACGAACCGGTCACGGTGATCGTCTCCGAGAAGGGTTACCTGCGCGCGCGCAGCGGGCATGGCCACGATGCGGCGCTCTTCACCTTCAAGCCGGGCGATGCGCTCTACGGCGCCTACGAGTGCCGCAGTGTGGATCACCTGGTCGCCTTCGGCTCCAACGGGCGCGTGTATGCGGTGCCGGCGGCGCAGTCGCCGTCGGCGCGTGGCGATGGCGCGCCGGTCACGTCGATGATCGACCTGGAGGCCGGCACGCGCATCGTCGGCTACGGCGCGGGCGCGCCCAGCACCGCGCTGCTGCTCGCCACCAGCGCCGGCACGGGCTTTGCCTGCACGCTCGGCGATCTGCTGTCGCGCCAGCGCGGCGGCAAGCAGTTCATCACCGTGGACGAGGGTGCCGAACCGCTGCGCCCGCAGCCCTTCGACGCCGAGCGCGACAAGCTCATCGCCTGCCTGTCGGCCAACGGCCGGCTGCTGGTGTTCGATGCCGCCGAAGGCAAGACGCTGACCGGCGGCGGTCGCGGCGTGATCCTGATGGGCCTGGACGATGGAGAAGCCTTGCTCGCCGCGCTGCCATGCGACGACAGTGGTGTCGTCGTCAGCGCCACTGGCCGCGGCGGCAAGGCGGTTGAGGTGACGCTCGCCGGCGACAGGCTCACCGACTATCACGGCCACCGCGCCCGCAAGGGCAAGCTGGTGGCGAGCAAGCTGAAGGTGGCCGGGATGGTCCGATTCAAGCGGCGGGAGGCAAGCACATGACCACCTACGCACTGATGCTCTTCATCCACATCCTGGCCTCGACCATCTGGGTCGGCGGGATGTTCGTTATGCACTTCGCGGTGCGGCCGGCCGCGGTGGCGCTGCTGCCGCCACCGCAGCGGTTGCCGTTGATGGCGGCGGCGCTCAAGCGCTTTTTCGACTGGGTCGCGGCGGCCGTGGTCGCGGTGCTCGGCTCGGGGCTGGCGATGATCTTCGGTGCGCGCACGTTCAGCGCGCTGCACCCGTCGGTGCATCTGATGTTTGCGCTGGGGGTCGTGATGATCGCGATTTTCGTGCTGATCCGCCTCGTACCGTTCCGCCGCCTGCAAGCCGCGATTGCGGTCGAGCAATGGCCGGCTGCCGCGCGTCAGCTCGATGCGATCCGCAAGCTGGTGGCGATCAACCTCGTGCTGGGCATCGTCACCATTGCGGTGGCGACTCTGGGCCGCGCGCTCTTCTGATTCGGTCGTCGCTCGTCTTACAATCGCCTTACCACAAGCCGAGGCGACCCATGACCACCACCCGGCTATCGAGCAAAGGCCAAATCGTGCTGCCGAGCGCGCTGCGCATGGCGCGCCGCTGGACGGCCGGAACTTGTTTTGCGGTCGAAGAGACGGCGGACGGCGTCTTGCTGCGGCCGGTCAAGCCGTTTGCACCGAGCACGTTGAAGCAGGTGGCTGGCGCGGCCGGCTATCGCGGCCCGGCGCGCACGGTCGAGGACATGGACGCGGCCGTCGTCGCCGAGGCGCGGCGGCGAGCGGGCCGCCGGCGATGATCGCGGTCGATACCAACGTCGTCGTGCGCCTGCTGGTTGCCGACGATGCGGCGCAGGCGCGCCGGGCCACCGCCCTGTTCGAGCGCGGCCCGGTCTTCATTCCGGTGACGGTTTTGCTCGAGACCGAATGGGTCCTGCGCGGTGCTTATGCGCTGGAGCGCACGCAGATCAACCGCCTGTTGCATCTGTTGCTCGGCCTGCCGGGTGTCGAGATGGCGGAGCCGGAGGCCGTTATGCGTGCGCTGGAGCGGCACGCCGAGGGCCTGGACTTCGCGGATGCGCTGCACTTGGCGCTGGCCGGCGACGCGGAATCGTTTGCGACCTTCGACCGGCGGCTTCTGCGCGCGAGCAAGGTCGGTGGATTGCCGATCGTTGCGCCGTAGCTCAAAGCGTCACGCGCCCCTCGACGCAGATCACGCTGTCGCCGCTGATCCAGATATCCGCGCCGTCGCGCGCCACGTACACGCGGCCGGCGCGGCCGAGCGCGGCGCCCTGTGCCGCGACGTAGGACGGCGGTGCGATGCCGGCACCGATCAGCCACTGCGCCAGCCCTGCGTTGAGACTGCCGGTCACCGGGTCTTCGACCAGGTTGCCGTTGAAGTTGATGAAGGCGCGGACTTCGAACGCGCACTCGGCTCCGGCCGGATGCGGGCCGATCACGCCGACCTTGAGGTCGCCAAGTCGCGCGCCGTCCGGCCGCAGCGCCAACACGCGCCCGGCGGTGGCGAGCATCACCGCCACCCAGCCGGGGCCGTTGTCGACCCACTGGTGATGGAAGATCTCGGTGCGGTCGATCCCGAGCGCGGCAGCCACGCGCGCAAGCGTGGGCTCATCGGCCGGGCCGGTGCGCACGAGCGGTGGCGCGGCAAATGCGAGCCGCGCGCCGTCGCGGCGGATACGCACCAGACCGGCGGCGCATTCCTGCACCACGGCGTCGGCCGAACGCGGCGCGCCGCCCGCGGCAAGCCATGCATGGCACGAGCCCAGCGTCGGATGCCCGGCAAACGGCATCTCGCGGTCGGGCGTGAAAATGCGTACCCGGTAGTCGGCGCCCGGCTGCGTCGGCGGCAGCAGAAAGGTCGTCTCCGACAGATTGGTCCAGCGCGCAAAGCGGCGCATCGCGGCCTCGTCCAGTCCATCGCCATCGAGCACGACGGCGAGCGCATTGCCGTAGTACGGCGTGGCGGTGAACACGTCGAGCTGGGCAAAGCGGCGTTCTTTCATTTCGTCTCCTCGACGAGAGCGGGGCGTGGCCGGCCGCGGCCGAGCGCGATGGTGGCCGCGACCGCCAGCGCAAAGAGCCAGGTGGACGGTGCCACGGCTTCGCCGAACAGCAGTCCGGCAAAGCCGATGGTGAAAAACACTTGCAGTAGCTGCACCTGACCCACGCGGGCGATGCCGCCGATCGCCAAGCCGTTGTACCAGGCGAAGAATCCAGCCAGTTGCGAGATCAAGGTCACGTAGCCAAACGCGCCCCAGTGCAGCGCGTCCGCGCGCGGTGCGGTGGTGAGGGTGAGCGCGAGAGCCACCGGCGCGGTCAGCGGCAGCGCCAGCACGAGCGCCCACAGAATCACGCGGATGCCGCCCAGCCGCTGCGCCAGCCGCGCACCCGCCGCGTAGCCGACCGCGCTCGTGGCCACCGCGCCGAGCAGCGCCCAGTCGCCGGCGGCCAGTTCCGCGCCGCCATCGCGCAGCGTGAAGATCGCCACCAGCAAGGCGCCCGCGGCTGCGCAGATCCAGAAGCGCGGCGGCTGCCGCTCGCCGAACCACAGAGCGGCCACCAGCGCGGTGGCCAGTGGCAGCGTGCCGATCACCACCGCGCCGTGGTTGGCCGGCACCGTCTTCATCGCCAGCGAGGTGAGCAGCGGAAAGCCGATCACGATGCCGCCGATGCACGCAGCCAGCAGCGGCAAGTCCGCGCGTTGCGGCCAGCGCGCGCGCAGGGCGAGCAGCAGCAGGGCGGAGATCAGCCCCGCGCCCGCCATCCGCGCGAAGGCGAGAAACCACGGGTCCAACTGCTGCACGGCAAAGCGCGTCATCGGCAGCGTCAGGCTGAAGGCGAGCACGCCCAGCAGACCGAGGGCGAGGCCGGTGGCTTCGGGGTGCGCCGGAGTTCGGCTCACGCTCGCCGCGCCTACCACAACGCCACCGCGAGCACCGTCGCAGCCGGCCGCTCGCGCAGTTCTGCATACCAGCGTTCGAGGTTCGGCCGCTCGGGTCGCGCCAGCGGCAAGCCAAACCAGCGGTGCACCTCGCAGCCGACCGGGATGTCCGCCATCGTGAAGTCGTCGCCCGCGACGTAGCGACGGTCGGCCAAGTGGCGATCCAGTAGCTCAAGCAGCGGCTCGGTCGCGGCGCGCGAAGCCCCGATCACCGCCGCGTCGCGTCGCTCGGCCGGCGTGCGGATCAATTGCATGAAGGCGCCGCGGCCGGCGGGGTTCAGCGTGGTCTGCTGCCAATCCATCCAGCGCTCGGCGTCGAAGCGCCGCTTCAGATCGAGCGGATAGAGCCGCTCCGGCGCGTAGCGCGCGCACAGGTAGCGGACGATGATGTTGGATTCCCACAAGACGAAGCCGTCGTCGTCGAGCACCGGGATCATCCGGTTAGGGTTGCGGGCGAGAGCCTCGGGCGTATCCAGCCCGCCATAGCTGCCCCCGGCGTCGATGCGCTCGAAGGTGACACCCACCTCGCGCGCCGCCCACTCCGCCTTGCGCACATTGATCGACGACAGCCGGCCCCACAGGCGCAGCATGGTCAGGCGGCCGCTGCGGCGATCAAGCCCGCGAGGGTGGCCACCCCTTGGCGAATCTTCTCCGCCGGCACGGTGACGAACGACAGTCGCAGCGTGTTGCGCATCGGCTCGAGGGCGTAGAACGGCTCGCCGGGGACGAAGGCCACGCCACGGGCGATGGCGGGGCGCAACAGCGCCATCGCGTCGAGCGCGGCGGGCAGTTGCAGCCAGACGAACATGCCGCCCGCGGGCCGCGTCCACTGCACGCCGGGCGGCATGTGTTCGGCCAGCGCGTCGAGCATCACCTGCGCTTGCGCCGCGTACAGCGCGCGGATGCGCGGCAGGTGTGTGTCCATCAGCCCGCTCGCCAGCACCTGCGCGGCGGCGCGCTGCGTCAGCGTGGCGGTGCACAGGTCGGTTGCCTGCTTCAGGCGCTCCAGCAGTTCGATGCATTCGACGGGCGCGATCACGTAGCCCAGCCGCAGCCCCGGCGCCAGCACCTTGGAGAACGAAGACAAGCGGATCGTCCGCTCCCGCGCCCAGGCGCGCAGCGACGGCGGCGGCGCCTGCTCGTACCAGAGTTCGCCGTAGGGATCGTCTTCGACCAGCCAAAGGTCGTGGTCGCGCGCGGCCTGCGCCAGCAACGCACGCCGCTCGGCCGACAGCGTGCGGCCGGTCGGGTTCTGGAAGTTGGGCATCGAGTACAGCAGCCGCGCGTCGGCGGCGACGGCAGCGTCGATCGCCTGCGGGTCGAGGCCGGCATCGTCGGTGGGCAGGGTGCGGAACGTAGGCTGGTAGACCGAGAACGCCTGCAGGGCGCCGAGGTAGGAAGGCGATTCGACCAGCAAGGGCGCACCCGGCTCGGCAAACGCCTTGCCCAGCAGATCGAGCGCCTGCTGCGAGCCGGCGACGATCAACACCTCGTCGGCGGTGGTCGGCACGCCGCGCGCCGTTTCGCGCGCGGCGATCCACTCGCGCAGGCGGAGGTCGCCTTCGGTGGAGCTGTACTGGAGCGCGGCGGCACCGTCGTCGCGCAGGACCGCGTCGAACGCGGCGCGCAACGCCGGCACCGGAAACGACAGCGGCGACGGCAGCCCGCCGGCGAGCGAAATCACGTCCGCTCCCGCCGTGAGCTTGAGAATCTCGCGGATCACCGAGCCCTTCAAGCGGGCGGCGCGCTGCGCCGGACGCAGGCGGGCAGGGGGCAGGTCGCGGGGTGCGTTCATGGCGTTTCTCCAGGGGGCGGGGCGGATTGCAGCACACGAGCAAAGACATCGGCATCGACGTTGCCGCCGGTCAGCGGCAGGCCGACGCGCCGGCCAGCGAGTGTGGCGCGATCCTGCCACGCGGCGGCGAGTGGTGCGGCGCCGGCGCCTTCGGCAATGTTGTGGGTGGCGGTGTACAGCAGGCGCATCGCTGCGGCGACTTCGGCGTCGGTCACCTGCACGATGCGCTCGATTTCACGGCGGATCACGTCGAGCGCCTCCGCGTCCGGCACCCGGCAGGCCATGCCGTCGGCGATCTGCGTGGCAACCGGTGCCTCGACCACCCGGCCAGCGGTGAAGGACAGCGCGTAGCAGGGCGCATGTGCGGACACCACACCCACGATGCGCGTGCGCGGCGCATAGGCATTGCGAGCTGCCGCGCAGGCGTTGATGCCCGAGCCCTGACCGATCGGCACGTCGACGACGTCGAGGTCGCCTACCGCGGCGAAGAACTCCGCCCAGTAGGTGGCCACCCCGCGCACGAGATCGGCGTGGAAGGAGGGTACGTAATGCAGCCCTTCGCGTTCGGCCACGCGCGCGGCTTCTTCGCGCGCGGCCTGGAAGTCGTCGCCGAACTCGACCAACTGTGCGCCGAGTGCCCGCATCGCGGCGTTCTTCTCGCGCGAGTTGCCGTGTGGCACATAGATCGTGCAGCGCAGCCCGGCGCGCCGCGCGGCAAACGCCATCGACTGCCCGTGGTTGCCGCGGGTGGCGCCGATGGTGCCGGGGCAGTGCGGCTCGCGGCGTGCCAGCCCGTCGAAGTACACCAACCCGCCGCGAATCTTGAACGCGCCGGTGGGCGTGTGGTTCTCATGCTTGACCCAGACCTCGGTGCCGAGTGCCTGCGCCAGCAGCGGCCACGCGTATTGCGGCGTCGGCGGCATCACCGCGTGCACGAGGCGGGCGGAGGAGTCGATCGAACTACGGCCCGGCAAAAGGTTTATCGCGGGGCGATCCGGGGCGTCAATCGTTCAAGAGGGCTGTGGCCGCGAACGGGCGCCGCGCGTCGGCCCGACCCGTGCTTCGATCTCGCGCAGCACGTCGCTGCGCAAGCCGAGCGCGAACGCTGCTTCGGCCACCACGAACAGCGGGCCGATGATCAAACCGATCAGATCGTCCACGAACGCCGGCTTGCGCCCTTCGTAGACGTGGCCGACGAACTGGAACACCCAGCCGACGACGAACAGACCCACACCCGCAGTCAGCCAGACCGCCGTACTCTGCGTCGCCAGCGACTGTCCCGCCACCAGCGCCGCGCCCATCAGCAGCGCCATCGCGGCGCCGAAGCGCCCGTCGAGCCGAAGGTAGCAGAGGACGGTGAGCAGGGTGACGAGAGTGGCCAGGGAGACCGGCCAGCCGCCGACCGTCCACGCCGGCCGCGCGAGCAGCGTGGCGACGGCCACCACGATCATCGGAATGCCGACGAAGTGCGTGGCGATGTTGCGCCGGTCGCGGTGGTAGGCGGCGTAGTTGGCGAGCTGGTCGGTGAGTGTTTTCATCGCGGGTCTCTGCGGGCGGCGAGTGGCTCGCATGCTACCCGCGCCGCCTAGAATCCGCGCCCCGTCCCGCAACGCCTCACGCATGTCCCTCTATCGCCTGATCGCCGGCTTCATCGCGCGTCACTGGACGGCGTACGCGTCCTCGGCGGCGATGCTGGCGGCGATCGCGCTGCTGATCGTCTGGGTGCCGCGGCAGGTCGGGCATCTGGTCGATGGCCTGGTCGCGGGGCAACTGGGCGGCGCGGCGCTCGCCGCGCAACTCGGCCTGCTGGTGGGCGCCGGTGTCGTGATCTATCTGCTGCGGGTGGCGTGGCGGCTCAAGCTCTTTGCTGCGGCTTACCGGCTCGGCGTCGAACTGCGCGTGCAGCTCTACCGGCGCCTCACCGCGCAGGGGCCGCAGTTCTTCCAGCGCAGCCGCACGGGCGACCTGATGGCACGCGCCACCAACGACGTCGATGCGGTCGAGATGACCGCGGGCGAAGCCTTTCTCGCCGGCTTCGACGGCACGCTGACGCTGGTGGTGGTGGTCGGCATGATGACGCTGGGCGTGGACTGGCGACTGGCCGCCGTGGCGCTGCTGCCGTTTCCGTTGATGGCGCTCGCGTTCTTCTTCATCTCGCGCCGGGTGCACGAGGGCTGGCGCGCGTCGCTCACGCGCTTTTCCGATCTCAACGATCACGTGCAGGAGACGCTGGCCGGCGTGCGCACGCTGCGCGCGCTGGGCCTGCAAAGGCAGGTGGAAGGCGAGTTTGCGCAGCGCGTCGAGCGCGCGGCGGCAGCCAGTTTCGACGCGCAGCGCTGGGAGGCGGCCTACGAGCCGGCGGTCGGCCTCACTCTGGTTGCGGCCAATCTGCTGACGCTCGCCGTGGGCGGCGCGCTGGTGTGGCAGGGCGAGCTGACGATCGGACAGTTGACGAGCTTCACGATCTACCTTGGCCAGTTAATCTGGCCGATGTTCGCGGCCGGCTGGGTGTTGTCGCTGATCGAGCGCGGCAAGGCCGCCTGGACGCGCTTGCAGCCGGTGCTCGACGAGCCGCCGAGCATTGCCGACACCGGCACCGTGGCCATGATCGAGAGCGGCGCGATCCGTGTGGACGCGCTCGGCTTCACCTACCCCGGCCAGAGTGCGCCGGCGCTGAGCGAGGTGGCCTTCGAACTGCCGGCCGGCCAGACGCTCGGCGTGGTCGGCCCGACCGGCAGCGGCAAGTCCACGCTGATCCATCTGCTGCTGCGGCACTACGAGCCGGCGCAGGGGGTCATCCGCTGGAGCGGAAGGCCGCTGCCCGACTACACGCTGGCGGCGCTGTACGGGGCGGTCAGTTGGGTGCCGCAGGAGGCGGTGCTCTTTTCCGCTTCGATCGCCGACAACATCGCGCTGGCGCGGCCCGATGCGATGCGAGCGCAGATCGAGCAGGCGGCGCGGCTCGCCGCGTTGCATGAGGACATCGAGCGGCTGCCGGCGGGCTACGACACGCGCGTCGGCGAGCGCGGCGTGACGCTCTCCGGCGGGCAGCGCCAGCGCGTGGCGATCGCCCGTGCGTTGCTGGCCGAGGCGCCACTGCTGCTGCTCGACGATGCGCTGTCCGCCGTCGATACCGGCACCGAGACGGCAATCCTGCAGCACCTGCGCGAGGCGCGCCGCGATCGCGCCGCGATCGTCGTCAGCCACCGGCTGTCGGCGGTGGCCGATGCCGATAGCATCGTCGTGCTCAAGGCCGGTCGCATCGTGGAGCGTGGCACGCACGAGCAATTGCTGGTCGCCGATGGTTGGTACGCGGCGCAGTGGCGGTATCAGCAACTAGAGGCGAGTTTCGATGCGGATTGACCTTCGCGCGGACGCCGACTGCATCCGGTGGCGGATGGCGTCGATCATCACGCTGCGCGGGGAAGGCCGCTGGGCGCGCGGCGGTCTTCCCTCACCCGGCCGCTGCGCGGCCACCGTCCCCCGGAGGGGGAGGGTTCAAAAGCCCCGTAGCCGCGCGCTGGCAGGCGCGCGTCGCTCCAGCGGCGCAAAGCTTCCGCTTTGCGAAACCCCGCTTCCGCCCCCCCGGGAGAGGGGTTGGGGTGAGGGAAGACCGCAGCCCACCAGGGCCGAGCGACGGTCGAAGGAACACTGAGAGCAAGTTCAGCGCATGGAATCCTCTGCATCCGACCTCCGCCCCGCCGCCCCCGCCGAGCGCCGCCAGGCGCTCGCGCTGCTCGTGCGTGCCGCGCGGCCCGACCTGCCCGTGCTCAAGCGCGCGGCGCTGTGGATGTTCTTTGCCGGCCTGCTCGAAGCCGCCGGCCCGATCCTCGGCAAGCACTTCATCGACGACGTGCTACTGCCGCGCCAGCTCGACTGGACGCTCGTCGCCCTGCTGCTGGGCGGCATGCTGCTGACCGGCTGGGGCGCGAGCCTGCTGCGCTACGTGCAACTGCTGCGGCTGGCGGGGCTGGCGATGCGTTCGGTGCAGCGGCTGCGCACGCAGGTCTACGCGCACGTGCTGCGGCTGCCGATGGCCTACTTCGACCGCGCCATCACCGGCCAACTGGTCAGCCGCATCACCAACGACACCGAGCAGGTCAAGAGCCTGTATGTGCAGGTGCTGTTCGAGATGCTGCAAGGTGCGACCGTGCTGGTCGGCGCGTTGATCGCGATGGCCTGGCTCGACTGGCGCCTGATGCTGATCGTCGCCGTGGTGCTGCCGGTCACGGTGGCGGTGGTGCTCGGTTACCAGAAGCTCTCGGCCGCCGCGGTGACGCAGGCGCGCGAGCTGCGCAGCCGCATCAACGCGCAACTGGCGGAAAGCATCGGTGGCATGGCGGTGTTGCAGGCCACCGGTGCGGCCGGCCGCTTTGCCGCGCAGTTCGGGCAGATCAACGAGGCGCACTACGCCGCGCGGATGGGCGAGATCCGCGCCAACGCCTGGCTCTTGCGGCCGATGCTCGACCTGCTCAACGTGCTGCTGATCGTCGCCGTGGTGGCGGGCTTCGGCATCCAGCAACTGGGCGCGGTGGAGATCGGCATCCTGTACGCCTTCGTCACCTACATCGGCCGGGTGATCGAGCCGCTGATCCAGATCACCATGCAGTTTTCGATGCTGCAACAGGCGGTGATCGCCGCCGCGCGCGTCAACACGCTGCTGGCGGAACCGGTCGCGCCCGCGGCGACGAGCGCCGGGCGCGTCGGCGAGGGGCGGGTCGAACTACGCAACCTGAGCTTCGGCTACGACCCGCGCCGGCCCGTGCTGCACGATCTGACGCTGGCGCTGCCCGCCGGCGGCTTCTACGGCATCGTCGGCCACACCGGCGCGGGCAAGTCCACGCTGCTGGCGTTGCTGCTGCGCTTTTACGCGCCGCAAAGCGGGGCGATCGAACTCGACGGCCAGCCGTTGGACTCGCTCGGCGAGGCCGACTATCGAGCGCAGGTGGGCCTGGTGCCGCAGGAGCCGTTCCTGCTCGCCAGCAGCGCCCGCGAGAACATCGACATGGGCCGCGGCCTGCCGGCGGCAGACATCGAAGTCGCCGCCCGCGCCGCGCGCGCGCAGGACTTCATCGAGGCGCTGCCGCAGGGCTACGACACGCCGCTGGGCGAAGGCGGCGCGCGCCTGTCGGCCGGGCAGAAGCAATTGCTCGCCGTGGCGCGGGCGCTGGCCGGCCGCCCGCGCGTGCTGTTTCTGGACGAAGCCACCTCGCGCATCGACAGCGAGACCGAGCAGCGCGTGCAGCAGGCGCTCGCCGGGCTGCACAGGCACACCACGGTGATCGCCATCGCGCACCGCCTGTCCACGATCCGCGCCGCGGACCGCATCGTCGTGCTCAACCACGGGCGCCTGGCCGAACAGGGCACGCACGAGCAGTTGATGGCCATCGACGGTGGGATCTACCAGCGGCTGTATCTGTTGCAGCAGATTGGGGAGTGACTCTCCGGCGCGCGCCGATGTGCGCCGACTGAGGAAGCGACGCGCGCCGACGCCCCGCGCCCTCACCCCCAGCCCCTCTCCCGCTGATGCGGGCGAGGGGAGAAAAACCCTCGCCCGCATCAGCGGGAGAGGGTGGCGCGGAGCGCCGGGTGAGGGCAAGCGGCGACACAAAACCGGAACCCCGCCAGCAAAGTTGGCGTACATGGAACGGCGGTAATGCGATGGCGGGTCAGAGACGCTCCGCCGCTACGATTGCGGCGAGATCGACCGAGAACGAACGATGTCCACATGAGAGAACGAACGAACCGACACGTCGGCACCCGCTTTTTCGACTTCCTCGCTCAGCAAGCCACCGCGGCGGCGACGACCGCTGCCGCTGTCAAGGAGGTCATCGCGTGGCAGGTGGCGCAAGCGATGGAGCAGGGCGGTCTGAGCAAGACGGCGATGGCGCAGCGCATGCAGACCAGTCGCCAGCAACTCGACCGTCTGCTCGATCCGCACAACACATCCGTCACCTTGCAGACCTTGCAGCGCGCGGCGAGGGCCGTGGGCCGCGAGCTGAAGATTGAGCTTGCATAGTTCGAGGCGCGCATCGGTCGGGACGATCGCGCGTGACGCGTCGCGCGCTTCGCGGCGGCTGCCGCGCCTATCATCGGGCCTGAGTTGACCTCACACGAGGCAAAGCCCGCCATGCCCGACTCCAACCCCCCCGCGTTCAAACCCGCCAGCCTGCAAGACTGGGAGAAGGCCGCCGCCAAAGCCGCCCCCGGCGGCGCGGTCGATAACCTCGTCTGGCACACGCCGGACGGCATCCCGGTCAAGCCGCTGTACACGGCAGCCGACACGCAGGGCCTGCCCTACGCGGACACGCTGCCGGGCTTCGCCCCCTTCGTGCGCGGGCCGCAGCCGACCATGTACGCGGTGCGACCGTGGACGATCCGCCAGTACGCGGGCTTTTCCACCGCCGAAGAATCCAACGCCTTCTATCGCCGCAACCTGGCCGGCGGCGGGCAGGGCGTGTCGGTCGCCTTCGACTTGGCCACCCACCGCGGCTACGACTCCGACCATCCGCGCGTGGTGGGCGACGTGGGCAAGGCGGGCGTGGCGATCGACTCCGCCGAGGACATGAAGATCCTGTTCGACGGCATACCGCTCGACAAGGTATCGGTCTCGATGACGATGAACGGCGCCGTGCTGCCGGTGCTGGCGGGCTACGTGGTCGCGGCCGAGGAGCAGGGCGTGCCGCAGGCGCAGTTGTCCGGCACGATCCAGAACGACATCTTGAAGGAGTTCCTGGTCCGCAACACCTACATCTATCCGCCCGAGCCGTCGATGCGGATCGTGGCCGACATCATCGAGTACACCGCGCGCCACATGCCGCGCTTTAACTCGATCTCGATCTCCGGCTACCACATGCAGGAAGCCGGCGCCACGCAGGCGCTGGAACTCGCCTTCACGCTGGCCGACGGCCGCGAGTACGTGCGCAGCGCGCTGGCGCGCGGGCTGGACGTGGACGAGTTTGCCGGCCGGCTGTCGTTCTTCTTTGCCATCGGCATGAACTTCTATCTGGAGGTCGCCAAGCTGCGCGCCGCGCGCCTGCTGTGGTGGCGGATCATGAGCGAGTTCGCGCCCAAGAACCCCAAGTCGCTGCTGCTGCGCACGCATTGCCAGACTTCCGGCTGGTCGCTGACCGAGCAGGACCCGTACAACAACGTCGTGCGCACGGCGGTGGAGGCGATGGCCGCGGTGTTCGGCGGCACGCAGTCGCTGCACACCAACTCGTTCGACGAGGCGATCGCGCTGCCGACCGATTTCTCCGCCCGCATCGCGCGCAACACGCAGTTGATCCTGCAAGAAGAGACGCACATCACCAAGGTGATCGACCCCTGGGCCGGCTCCTACCTGATGGAAAAACTCACGCAGGACATGGCCGACAAAGCCTGGAAACTGATCGGCGAAGTCGAGGCGATGGGCGGCATGACCAAGGCGGTGCAGTCCGGCTGGGCCAAGCTCAAGATCGAAGCCTGCGCCGCCGAGAAACAGGCGCGCATCGACCGCGGCGAGGACGTGATCGTCGGCGTCAACAAGTACAAACTGGAGCAAGAGGCGGCGCTGGAAACGCGCGAGATCGACAACAGCGCGGTGCGCGCCGCGCAGATTGAGCGGCTGCGCGCGGTGCGGGCCCAGCGCGACGGCAACGCGGTGCAGGCGGCGCTGGCCGCGCTGACCGCGGCGGCGCACAGCGGGCAGGGCAATCTGCTGGATCTCTCGATCAAGGCCGTGCGCGTGCGCGCCACGGTGGGCGAAATCAGCGCGGCGCTAGAAAGTGTGTGGGGCCGCCACCAAGCAGCGGGGCAGACCGTGAGCGGCGTGTACGGAGCGAGTTTCGAGCAGGATGCGGATTGGCAGGCGCTGCGCAGTGAGATCGAGCAGTTTGCCGCACAGGAAGGCCGCCGCCCGCGGATCATGATCGCCAAGGTCGGGCAGGACGGTCACGACCGCGGCGCCAAGGTGATCGCCACCGCATTCGCCGACCTGGGCTTCGACGTGGATGTGGGGCCGCTCTTCCAGACGCCGGAAGAAGCCGCGCGCCAGGCGATAGAAAACGACGTGCACGCGGTGGGTGTGTCCACGCTGGCCGCCGGCCACAAGACGCTGGTGCCGAAACTCATCGCCGCGCTGCGCGCACAGGGCGCGGACGACATCGTGGTGGTGGTGGGCGGCGTCGTGCCACGGCAGGACTATGAGTTTCTGGAGCAAGCGGGCGTGGCCGCGGTGTTTGGGCCGGGGACGCCGGTGCCGGTGGCGGCTAGGGCGGTGTTGGGGGCGATAGGAGCGGGGAGGGAAGGTGCACAGGCAAAATGCAAGACGTGACCCCTCGACACTTTGACCTTGCCCCGGGAATCCGTATCGCATAGCCGCCCTCATGCGCTGGCCTGCCGAGCCTGATCGGCTTGCCAGATTTCCTCGAACCGCAGCGGGCTGACATAGCCCAGCGTCGAGTGCAGCCGGCTGCGGTTGTACCAGAGCAGCCAGTCGATCGCCTCGTCCTGCGCCTGCCGCCGTGTGGCGAAGCGTTGCCCGTGCAACCGCTCCACCTTCAGCGACCCGAACAGCGTCTCGCTGCACGCGTTGTCCCAGCAGTTGCCGCGCCGGCTCATCGAGGCCGCAATGCCGTAGCCGGCCAGCACGTCGCGAAAGTCCTGGCTGGCGTACTGGCTGCCCCGGTCGCTGTGGAAGATCAGCCCCGCCTGCGGACTCGGATGGCGCCTGAACCACGCCATCCGCAGCGCATCGACGACCAACTCGCGCCGCAGGTCCGGCCGCAGGCTCCAGCCGATGACCTGCCGGCTGAACAGATCGATCACCACCGCCAGGAACAACCAGCCTTCGTCGGTGGCGATGTAGGTGATGTCGCCGGCCCA
>JAJTHJ010000378.1 GCA_021298875.1 Burkholderiales bacterium
CCCGCAGCACCAAGATCGTCGCCACCCTTGGCCCCGCCTCCAGCGAGGCGCACACGCTGGTCAAGATGCTCGCCGCCGGCGTGGACGTGGTGCGCTTCAACTTCTCGCACGGCACCGCGGACGACCACCGCGCGCGCGCCCGGCTCGTCCGCGACGCGGCGCTGGCCGCCGGGCGCGAGGTGGCGATCATGGCCGACCTGCAAGGGCCGAAGATTCGTGTGGGCAAGTTCGCCGACGGCAAGGTGCTGCTGGCCGAGGGGCAGCCCTTCCTGCTCGATGCCGACTGCGAACTCGGCGACGCCCAGCGCGTCGGCCTCGATTACAAGGACCTGCCGCGCGACGTGAAGCCCGGCGACACGCTGCTGCTCGACGACGGCCTGCTGGTGCTGGAAGTCGAGCGCGTGGCCGGCAATCAAATTCACACCGTCGTGCGCGTGGGCGGCGTGCTGTCGAACAACAAGGGCATCAACCGCCGCGGTGGCGGGCTGTCCGCCCCGGCGCTGACCGCCAAGGACGTGCGCGACATCGAAACGGCGATGGAATGCGGTGCCGACTACGTGGCGGTGTCCTTCGTGCGCAATCGCACCGACGTCGAAATGGCACGCCAGTTGACCAGCATTGCCGGCGCCAAGTACGGGTTGAAGCCGGCGATCATCGCCAAGATCGAGCGCGCCGAGGCGATCCCCGCGCTGGCGGAGATTTTGGAGGCCGCCGGCGGCATCATGGTCGCGCGCGGCGACCTTGCAGTCGAGGTCGGCAACGCCGCGGTGCCGGCGCTGCAGAAGCGGATGATCAAGATGGCGCGCGCCGCCAACAAGCTCACCATCACCGCCACGCAGATGATGGAATCGATGATCGTCAATGCCGTGCCGACCCGTGCCGAGGTCAGCGACGTGGCCAATGCCGTGCTGGACGGCACCGACGCGGTGATGCTCTCGGCCGAGACCGCCAGCGGCAAGTACCCGGTGCAGGTGGTCGAGACGATGGCCGCTGTGGTGAGCGAGGCCGACCGCTCCGAGGGCGCCGCGCTCGACACGCAGTTCCTGAACCGCGCCTTTACGCGCGTTGACCAGTCGATCGCCTACGGGGCGCTATTCACCGCCGCGCACCTGCGCTGCGCGGCGATCGTCGCGCTGACGGACTCCGGTTCGACCGCGCTGTGGATGAGTCGCCACGACATCGACACGCCGATCTACGCGATGACGCCGCACGTGGGCACCGAGCGCAGGCTGGCGCTGTACCGCAACGTGCGGCCGATCCCCTTCGAACTGCACCAGGAACGCGAGGCCGCGCTGGCCGCCGCCGAGCGGCAGTTGCTGGCGCGCGGTCTGGTGCAGGCGGGCGATCTGGTCGTCGTCACGCTCGGCGAGCCGATGGGCCAGCCGGGGGGCACGAATACGCTGAAGATATTGCGGGTGGGTGGTGCGGCTTGAGTTCGCCCGCACCGTCGCAGTGCGACTGCTGGCGCGACCCCGGCACATCCTTGACCCAGCGCAAGCCGCGCCGCGATGCGGGTCTTTATGCGTGCCGTGCGGCGGCGCCGCGGCCTAGAATCCTCGCCGTACCACGCCCCCCAATGGAGGATTTGCCATGGCACTGGTTTCGATGCGTCAACTGCTGGATCACGCGGCCGAAAACGGCTATGGCGTGCCGGCCTTCAACGTCAACAACCTCGAGCAGGTGCAGGCCATCATGGAGGCCGCCAGCGAGGTCAATGCGCCGGTCATCATGCAGGCGAGCGCCGGCGCCCGCAAATACGCGGGCGAGAAGTTCCTCGCCCACCTGATCCAGGCCGCGGTGGAAAGCTACCCGCAACTGCCGATCTGCATGCACCAGGATCACGGCGCCTCGCCCGCGGTGTGCGAAGGCGCGATCAAGCTGGGCTTTTCTAGCGTGATGATGGACGGGTCGCTCAAGGAAGACGGCAAGACGGTCGCCGACTACGACTACAACTGGCAGGTGACCAAGAAGGTCGTGGACCTGGCGCACGCGGTCGGCGTGTCGGTCGAGGGTGAGCTGGGTTGCCTCGGTTCGCTGGAGACGATGCGCGGCGACAAGGAAGACGGCCACGGCGCCGAAATCACGATGACCCGCGACATGCTGCTGACCGACCCCGACCAGGCCGCCGACTTCGTCAAGCGCACGCAACTCGATGCGCTGGCGATCGCCATCGGCACCAGCCACGGCGCCTACAAGTTCACCCGCAAGCCGACCGGCGACATTCTCGCCATCGAGCGGATCAAGGAAATCAACCGCCGCATTCCCAACACGCACCTGGTGATGCACGGCTCGTCGAGCGTGCCGCAGGATCAACTGGAGATCATTCGCAAGTACGGCGGCCAGATGAAAGAGACCTACGGCGTGCCGGTCGAGGAGATTCAAGAGGCGATCAAGCACGGCGTGCGCAAGATCAACATCGATACCGACATCCGGCTGGCGATGACCGCGGCGATCCGCAAGTTCATGGCCGAGAACCCCAGCCACTTCGACCCGCGCGACTACCTGAAGCCCGCGCGCGCCGCCGCCAAGGCCATCTGCAAGCAGCGTTATCTGGAGTTCGGCTGCGAAGGGCAGGGCGGCAAGATCAAGCCGGTGCCGCTGGGCATGATCGCGCAGAAGTATTCGACGGGCGAACTGAGCCAGCACGTGCACTGACGGTGATCAGTGATCGGTGATCGGTGGATGGTGTAACGAAGAAAGAGCCGGGTGCGCCCCGGCTTTTTCTTGATATCGGAGCAAGTCATGGCAGGCCAAAAGAAGTGGGTGTATTCGTTTGCCGAAGGCGACGGCAAGAACAAGATGCTGCTGGGCGGCAAGGGGGCCAACCTGTGCGAGATGACGCGCATCGGCTTGCCGGTGCCGCCGGGGTTTACGGTGACGACCGATGCCTGCCTCGCGTACCTGGCCGAAGGGAAGCTGCCCGCCGGCTTGCTCGACGAAGTGCATACGCACTTGAAGGCGGTCGAACAAGCCACCGGCAAGACCTTCGGTGGGGCCAAGAACCCGCTGCTCGTCTCCGTGCGGTCCGGCTCGGCGATATCGATGCCGGGGATGATGGATACGATCCTGAATCTGGGCTTGAATGCCACCTCGCTCGCCGCGCTGATCGAGGCCACGTCCAATCCGCGCTTCGGCTGGGATGCGTACCGGCGCTTTGTCCAGTTGTTCGGCAAGGTCGCGCTTGGCGTGCCGGACGAGCCGTTCGACAAGGAAATGGCGGCGCTGAAGAAAGAAGCGGGCGTGAAGGACGACGTTGACCTGTCAGCCGCGCAGCTTGAAAAACTCGCCGGTAAGTTCATCGAGGTGGTGCGCAAGCACACCGGCAAGGACTTCCCCAACGACCCGTACGAACAACTGGAAATCGCGATTGCCGCCGTCTTCCGCTCTTGGAACGGCAAGCGCGCGATCGACTACCGGCGCGAGTTCAAGATCACGCCGGCCATGGCCAACGGCACGGCCGCCAACGTCTGCACGATGGTGTTCGGCAACATGGGCAACGACTCCGGCACGGGTGTCGGCTTTACCCGCAACCCCGGCACCGGCGAGCGTGAGGTCTATGGCGAGTACCTGACCAACGCCCAAGGCGAGGACGTGGTGGCCGGCATCCGCACGCCCAAGCCGATTGCAGCGATGGCGAGCGAGATGCCCGAACTGCACAAGCAACTGCTGCAACTCGCCGCCACGCTGGAGAACCACTACAAGGAAGTGCAGGACTTCGAGTTCACCATCGAGCGCGGCAAGCTCTGGGCGCTGCAAACGCGCAACGGCAAGATGAACGCGATGGCGCTGGTGCGCACCTCGGTGGAGATGGCCAACGAGGGGCTGATCGACCGCAAGCAAGCGCTGCTGCGTGTGCCCCCGCCGATGCTGGAACAACTGCTGGTGCCGCGGCTCGACCCGAAGTTCAAGGGCCAGCCGTTGGCGGTGGGGCTGCCGGCCTCGCCGGGCGCGGCTTCCGGGATGATCGTGTTCGATGCCGACACCGCCGAACTGCGTGGCCGCGCCGGCGAGAAGATCATCCTGGTGCGCGAGGAAACCAAGCCCGAAGACATCCACGGTTTTTTTGCCGCGCAAGGCATTCTCACCTCGCGCGGCGGCAAGACCTCGCACGCGGCGGTGGTCGCGCGCGGCATGGGCAAGCCCTGCGTGTCCGGCGCGGAGAGCATTGTGGTGGACGTGCACAACAAGGTCGCGCACGTCGGCCCGGCGGTGCTCAAGGAAGGCCAGACGATCACCATCGACGGCTCCACCGGCGCCGTGTACTTCGGCGAGGTGCCGACCGTCGAGGTCGAGTTCTCGCAAGACATGGTGACGCTGCTGCAATGGGCCGACGCCGAGTCGCGCCTGGGTGTGCGCGCCAATGCCGATACGCCGGGGGACGCCAAGCGGGCGCGCGAGTTTGGCGCGCAGGGCATCGGCCTGTGCCGCACCGAGCGGATGTTCAACCAGATCGACCGGCTGCCGATCGTGCAGGAGATGATCCTGGCCGACACGCGCGAGGCGCGCGTCGCCGCGCTGGAGCGGCTGCGGCCGATCCAGAAGGACGACTTCAAAGGCATCTTCAAGGCGATGGCCGGGCTGCCCGTCACCGTGCGGCTGCTCGACCCGCCGATGCACGAGTTTTTGCCGACCGCGGCACAACTGGAGTTGGAGATCGCCCACCTGAGGCACTTTCGCGAGGCGGTCGAGGCGCTGCAAGAGATCCCCGAGACGCTGCGCGTGTTGAACCCGCGCCTGCACCACCAGTACGAGACCAGCGTGGGCAAGCTGCTCGGCGGGCTGACCGAGTTCAAGGACCTGCACCTGGAAGAGCCGCTGATCGCCAAGAAGACCGAGATCCTCAAGAAGGTGCGGGCGCTGTCCGAGGTCAACCCGATGCTCGGCCACCGCGGCGTGCGGCTGGGCATCACCTACCCCGAAATCTACGAGATGCAGATCCGCGCGATCCTCGAAGCCGCCGCCGAATGCGTGCGCGAACGTGTGGACGTGCAGCCCGAGATCATGGTGCCGCAACTGGCGACGGTGGAGGAACTCAAGCGCATCCACAGCTACGTCGTGCGCATCCATGCCGAGGTCGAAGCCGCGTATGGCGTCAAGGTGCCCTACCACTTCGGCAGCATGATCGAGGTGGTACGTGCCTGCGTACGCGCGCATCGGCTGGCCGAGACGGCGGAGTTCTTCTCCTTCGGCACCAACGACCTGACGCAGGCGACCTTTTCGTTCTCGCGCGAAGACGCCGAGAACAAGTTTCTGCCGAGCTACTACGAGGCCGGCATCCTGCAAGACAACCCGTTCGAGGTGCTGGACGAGAAAGGCGTGGGCGAGATGATGAAGCTCGCCATCGAACGCGGCCGCTCGCAGCGGGAGAACCTCAAGGTCGGCATCTGCGGCGAGCACGGCGGCGACCCGCGCTCGATCGACTTCTGCCACCGCGCCGGGCTGAACTACGTGTCCTGCTCCGGCCCGCGCGTGCCGATTGCGCGGCTGGCGGCGGCGCACGCCAAGCTCAAGCACGGCTGATCCCGGCGGGGATCGACGAGGCTGCAGCGCCGCCCGCCGTTTGCCGCGATTGCAGTGCAGCGCTGCCGCCAGCCGCCCAGTACTGCCCGGCCTGCGGCCAGTTGACGCGCACTCGGCTGCTGACGGTACCGGTCCTCGTACGCGACTACAGCCGTCAGTACCTCGGGCCGCAGGGCGCGCTGTGGCGCACTCTGCGGTTGCTGCTGACGCGGCCCGGTCAGTTGACGCTGGAGTTTTTGGCGGGGCGGCGCCGGCGCTATCTGCATCCGTTCCGCCTCTACCTGCTGGTGAGCGCGCTCTTCTTCCTGTTGGCCAGCCTGACCACGCATTGGGAAGTCCGCACGCCGCAGGTCGATGTCAAGGTCGAACAGGACGCGGGCAGCGGGGCCGACCCGCTGATCGAGTGCGGCTCACCGGCTTGGCTGTGCGAGCGGCTGAAGCGGCGCTACAACGTCGCGCCGGAGCTGCTGCAGCGCGAAGCGGCGGCGGTGCCGCTGCGCATTTTCAACTTTGCCGGCTACGGGATGTTCGTGCTAATGCCGCTGTACGCGGCGCTGCTACTGGCCGTTTACCGCAAGCGCCGCCGGCTCTACGCGGAGCATCTCGTGTTCGCGTTGTATCTGCACAGCTTTTGGTTTCTCGGCCTGGCGGCGATGGTCGCGCTGCCGCCGGCCAGCCTCGTGGCGTTGCCGGTAATGGTGGTGTACGCGCTGCTGGCGCTGCGGTGCGTCTACGGGAGCCGCTGGCTGCCGACCCTGGCGCGCGCCGCGCTGCTGTCGGTTGTCTACAGCGCGGCCGTTGGCCTCGTATTGGCGGCGGCGGCGCTCGCCGCGGTGATCTTGTAGCTCAGCCGCGCTCCACGTCGAACGGGCGCAGCCGCGCGGTCAGTGTCGACAGGGCGCAGCGGTCGAGCTTGCCGCCGGCAGTGTGCGGCAGACTGTCCACGAAGACGATCTGGCGTGGCCGTTTATGACGCGCCAGATGCGCGTCGATGAACGTCGCAAGCTCCGCGTTGCTCGGTGGCGCATTGGTGGTGACCAGCGCGGCGGCGACGACCTGGCCCCAGGTCTCGTCGGGCAGACCAAACACGGCCGCTTCGGCGATGCCGGGGCAGGTGCTTAGCGCCCGCTCCACTTCGGCGGGGTACACATTCTCGCCGCCG
>JAJTHJ010000103.1 GCA_021298875.1 Burkholderiales bacterium
ATGCCAGTTCACCGTACACCCTGGCATCTTCCGCAAGCCACCAATCGGCCAGATTGCCGACCTCGTCGAACTGACGTCCGCGATCATCGAAGTGATGTGTGATTTCGTGGCCGATGACCGTCCCGATGGCGCCATAGTTGACCGCATCGTCGGCCTGCGCGCTGAAATACGGGGGCTGGAGAATCCCGGCCGGGAACACGATCTCGTTGAGTCCGCCCGCGTAGGCGTTGACGATATGCGGCGCCATCCACCAGCGGCCACGGTCTACCGGTTGCTTCAGGTCGGCAAGGCGCTGGTCGAACTGCCACTCGGACGCCCGCAGCCAGTTGCCGACGTAATCGTCCGGCTCAAGGCGCAGACCGTCGTAGGACTTCCACTGGTCGGGATAGCCGATTTTCGGCGTCATCGCCTCCAGCTTGCGCTGGGCGCGCGCCTTGGTCTCGGCGTTCATCCATGGCAGCGCCTGGATCCGCTGCGCCATCGCGGCGCAAATGTCCTCGACCATCGTCAGCGCCCGACGTTTGGCCTCGGGCGAGAACGCTTCGGCGACGAAGATCTGGCCGAGTCCCTCCGCCAGCGGTTGCTCGCCATAACTGCCCGAGATCGTCTCGATCACCTCTTCGGCACGAGGTTTCCGCCGCTCCTTGCCTTCCAGCGCTTTTTCGTAGTAATCGAAGCGGGCATCGGCATAGGCGCGCGGCAAATAGGGCGCCGCCGCGTCCAGCAGACGCAGCAGCAAGTACGCGCGCCAGACGTCGATCGGGGTGTTGCGCACCTCCTGCCCGACCACTTGGGCGAAATCGGGCTGCGACAGATTGACGATGCCGGCCGGCGCGACGATACCGGCCGCCGCAAAAAAGCTTGGCCACTCGAACGTAGCGAGCTTGGGCAGATCGCTCAGCGTCGCCGGGTTGTACACCGCCTTTGGATCGCGCTGCTGCACCAGCGTCATCGACGCCCGTGCCAGACGGGTTTCAAGCGCATAGACCTGCGGCGACAACCGCTCAACCGCCGCCGCCGGCACGCCGTAGAGGGTCCACAGCCGCTCGCGATACGTCCGGTATGCAGCCTGCACCTCGCGCGCACGCTCGTCGTTCTTGAAGTATTCGTCGCGGTCGCTCAGGCCGAGGCCGCCCTGGTAGACCTGCACTATCTCGCGGCGCCGATCGGCTGGATCGGGGTCGACATAAAGCGAAAGCGGCGCCGAGACCCCGATCCGGTTCAACTTGCCGATCAGCGCCGGCAGTTGCTTCGCATCGGACAACGCATCGATCTGGGCCGACCAGGACGCGAGCGCCTTCAACCCAGCCTGCTCGATTGTCGCCAAGTCCATTCCGCTCGCGTAGTAGGCGACCGCCAGTCGTTTGCCCGGCGTGTCCAGCATAGCGGGGGAACTGCGCGCCCGCTCCAGAGCACCCAGCAGCTTGCGTGACTTGGCGCGATGCATATCGGTGGAGATGTCGACGCTGGACTGATCGGGCGGAATCGGAGTACGTGCCGCCCATTGGCCGTTGACATACTCGAAAAAGTCGACACACGCCTGCTCCGGCGGGCCGATGTCGCCAAGGTCCAGCACGGGCGCAGGCTTGGCCGCAACAAACGTGGGCACTAGCGCCAAAGCGACGGCACCGAGCAAGCATCGATTCGTCATATCAGTATCGGCTACGAGAGTGGCTGGGAAGCATACCGGCGCGTGCGCGCCTCCTACAATCGCCGCATGCGGTGGACGGTCGTTGTTGCGGGTGCGTTGGTGCCGGCGCCCTTGGCGGCCGAGTTGTGCGCCGGGGTGCGCGCGGTGCCACTGCTGGCGCGCGGCACGGCCGAGCCGCTGCAAGCCATCGACAACGCACCCGCGCATTGGGCCTGGCTGTGGCGGGCGCTCGGCGGTCAGGGCGCACCGGTGTTGGCGCCGTACTTTCTTCCCCGTCACGCCGGCTCGCGCCCGGGTGACGCGCCCGAGGACAACGCCAAACTCTGGGTCTGCGACCCCGTGCACTTCGCCGTGGGCCTCGACGACGTGCAGGCCCAAGCACTCGCCGCGCCCTTGACCGAAGCGGAGTCGCGAGCGCTATTCGCACCCGCCGCCGAAGCCGCACAAGCCTGCGGCGCCACGCTCATTGCCAGCGAAGGCCGTTGGCTGCTGCGCCCCGAGTCGCCGTGGACGCTCGACACCGTGCCGCTCGATGCCGCGCTCGGCCAGTCGGTGCGGCAACTGTGGCCGCGCGGTGCCGATGCGCTGCACTGGCGCAAGCTGCTGACCGAGGTGCAAATGCGCTGGCATGAGCATCCGGTCAACGAGGCACGCGCGCAGCGCGGCAGCGCCGTGGTCAACGGACTGTGGCTGCATGGCGGCGGCACCTACGCGCCGCTGCCGCCCGCGCGCTGGCAGGCTGCCGTCGGCGACGACCCGGTACTGCACGGCTGGCTGTGTGCCACCGGCGCAACGCCCGCAGCCTGCGTCGATCACGCCGCCCCCCTGCCCCGCACCGCAGCCGCGCTGGTGCTCGACGATCGTCTATGGCCCAGCCACCTGGCGCAAGACTGGCCCGCGTGGCAGCGCGCCGTCGATGCCACCGCCACGCGCCTGCAAACGCTGACCGCGCACGCTTACGCGCAGGGCGCGCAGGCGGTGGAGGTCGTACTCTGCGGCCAGCGCAGCACGCGCACCTGCACGCTGCGCGAGTCAGACCGCTGGCGCTTCTGGCGCAACACGCCGCTGCCGCAATTGCTCGCCGAACCGCTTGCATGACCGCGCTGCGCTTCGCCGTCCGCCCCTTCGACGTCGCAGCCGCGCGCCGGCTGGAAGCCGGAGGTATCCCCGCGCCGCTTGCCCGCGTGCTGGCCGCGCGCGGCATCGCGCGGGCCGAAGACCTGCTATTGGCACCGCAGAACCTGATCGCCCCGCAGCAACTGACGCACGTGGCCAGCGCCGCGCGCCTCTTGGCCGACGCGATCAAACGCCGCGAGCGGCTGCTGATCGTCGCCGACTACGACTGCGACGGCGCCACCGCCTGCGCGGTGGGCCTGCGCGGGCTGCGCGCGCTGGGCGCCAGCGTGGACTACCTGGTGCCCAACCGCTTCGAATACGGCTATGGGCTGACGCCGGAGATCGTCGATCTCGCTGCCGCGCGCGCGGGCGGCGCGCCCGATTGGCTGATCACCGTGGACAACGGCATCGCCAGTGTGGCCGGCGTGGCGCGCGCCAATGCGCTGGGCATGCGGGTGCTGATCACCGATCACCACCTGCCCGGCAACGAACTGCCGGCCGCTGCGGCCATCGTCAACCCCAACCAGCCGGGCTGCGGCTTCCCGAGCAAGCATCTGGCGGGCGTCGGCGTGATGTTCTATGTGCTGCTGGCGCTGCGCGCCGAACTGCGCGCGCGCGGGCGCTTTACCGAGGCCACACAGCCGCGCCTGGATGCCCTGCTCGAACTCGTAGCGCTCGGCACGGTGGCCGACGTGGTTCGGCTGGATCGCAACAACCGCATCCTCGTCGCCGCCGGCCTGCAACGGATGCAGCAGGGTCGGATGCAACCCGGCGTGGCCGCGCTGTTCCAGGTGGCCGGCCGCGACGCGCGGCGCGCGCAGGCGGCCGACCTCGGCTTCGCCCTCGGCCCGCGCATCAACGCCGCCGGCCGGCTGGCGGACATGACGGTCGGCATCGAGTGCCTGACCACCGACGACTCCGCCCGCGCACTGGAACTGGCCCGCGCGCTGGACGCGTTGAACCGCG
>JAJTHJ010000056.1 GCA_021298875.1 Burkholderiales bacterium
CGTGGCCTCGGGCAAAGGCGGGGTCGGCAAATCGACGACCGCGACGAACTTGGCGCTGGCGCTGTCGCAGCAGGGGCTCAAAGTCGGCATGCTCGATGCCGACATTTACGGCCCCAGCCAGCCGACCATGCTCGGCATCGTGGGCAAGCCCGAAACACTCGACGGCAAGACGTTGGAGCCGATGATGGGCCACGGCATCCAGGCGGCGAGCATCGGCTTTTTGATCGATGCCGACCAGCCGATGGTCTGGCGCGGCCCGATGGTCACGCAGGCGCTGCAACAGTTGCTCGGGCAGACCAACTGGCAGGAAGTCGATTACCTGGTGGTCGATATGCCGCCCGGCACCGGCGACACTCAACTGACACTCGCGCAGCAGGTGCCGGTGACCGGCGCGCTGATCGTCACCACGCCGCAGGACATCGCACTGATCGACGCGCGCAAGGGCCTCAAGATGTTCGAGAAGGTCAACGTGCCGATCCTGGGGATCGTCGAGAACATGGCCGTGCACGTCTGCTCCAACTGCGGCCATGCCGAGCACATCTTTGGCGAAGGCGGCGCGGCGAAGATGAGCGCCGACTACGGCGTGGAGGTGCTGGGCAGCCTGCCGCTGGACATCCGCATCCGCGAGCAGACCGACTCCGGCCGCCCGACCGTGGTGGCCGAGCCGGACGGCGCCATCGCCACCGCCTACAAGGCCATAGCGCGCAAGGTGGCGATCAAGATCGCCGAGCAAGCGAAAGACATGTCGCTTAAGATGCCGACGATCAAGGTGAGCAATACCTGAGATGCCCGCCTATTTGGTTGGCCAGATCGCCGTGCGCGACGCGGCTCCGTGGCAGCAGTATGCGGATCGGGTGGGCGCAACGTTTGCGCCGTTCGGCGGCCGCGTCCTGTTCCGCGCAACGGCGGCGCTGGCGTTGAATGGCGCGCTGCCGGGCGAGCGCGTGGTGGTGGCCGAGTTCCCCAACCTTGATGCGCTGCGCCGCTGGCACGACTCGCCCGAATACCAGGCGCTGATCCCGCTGCGCGACGCCGGCGCGGATGTGGTGCTGACCGCGTACGAGGGTTGAGTCGCTACGCCGCGCAGCCGGCTTCGACCTGCTGCGCGGTGACGGGCACCGGTCGCGGGATCACATAGCCGTACTTGGCGGCGGTCAGTTCCGCCAGGATCGACACCGCAATCTCCGGCGGCGTGCGCGCGCCGTTCTTCAGCCCCACCGGGCCGTGCAGGCGCGCGAGCTGCGCCTCGGTCACCTCGAACTCCACCAACCGCGCGCGGCGCTTGTCTTGCGTGCGCTGCGAGCCGATCGCGCCCACATAGAAGGCGTCGGATTTGAGCGCCTCGATCAACGCCAAGTCGTCGAGCTTGGGGTCGTGCGTCAGCGCGACGATAGCGGTGTTGGTGTCGGGCTTGAAGCCGAGCACGGTGTCGTCGGGCATCGTGCGCACGAGCGTGGTGCCGGGCACGTGCCAGCTGTCGGCGTACTCGGCGCGCGGGTCGCAGATCGTCACCGTGTAGTCGAGCGCGACCGCCATCGTGGCGACGAAGTGCGTCAGCTGCCCGGCGCCGATCACCAGCAGGCGCAGCCGCGGGCCGTGCACAGAGATCAGCTCGTCGTCGGTGGCGATCAGCACGTCGCGGCCGGTGCCGGGTTGCAGCGTGACCGTGCCGGTTCTCATGTCGAGCCGGCGCAGCGTCTGCTGGCCGCCCTCGACACGTGCCAGCAGTTCCGCGATTTGCGACTGCGGACCCAGCGGCTCCAGCACCAGTTCGATGGTGCCGCCACAGGGTAGCCCGAAGCGAAAGGCTTCTTCGGCGGTAATGCCGTACTTCACGCGCTCGGGCCGCGTGGCGGCTGCGGCGTTGCTGCGCACCCGCTCGACGAGGTCGTCTTCAATGCAACCGCCGGAAACCGAGCCCACCACCAACCCGTCGCCGCGGATCGCCACCAGCGCGCCCACCGGTCGCGGCGCCGAGCCCCAGGTGCGGACGATGGTGCCGAGCACCGCGCGCTGGCCGGTGCGCAACCACTCGTCGGCTTTCTTCAGCACTTGCACGTCTACGTTGTCCATCGCCGGCCGTTCCCGTAAGTTCTGGCAGGAAATTCTAGGCGCCGCTGCGCCGCAGCATGCAACAAAGCGCTACGCGCTATTGCGCCGGCGCGCGCGCCGCAGGTAATCTGCACGCGACGCCGTCACCAGAAAAGTGCAAAGCGCGGCGCGTTCGAATCCCCGTTCAAGGAGACGCAAGTGAAAGTCCCGCTGTCGCTGCGGGTCAACGGCAAGGCTGTCTCAGCCGAAGTTGAACCCGATGCCCTGATGTCCACCTTTATTCGCGAACACCTCGCGTTGACCGGCACCCACGTCGGCTGCGATACGGGCCAGTGCGGCGCCTGCACGGTGCACGTCAACGGCCGCGCGGCCAAGAGCTGCAACCTGCTGGCGGCGCAGATGCACGGGGCGGAGGTGACCACCATTGAAGGCATTACGCCCGCCGACGGTTCGCTGCATCCGATGCAGGCGGCGTTCAAGGCCTGCCACGGCCTGCAATGCGGCTTCTGCACGCCCGGCATGGTGATGAGCGCGATCGACCTCGTGCAGCACTGGCCGCACGGCACTGAGGCCGAAGTGCGCGAAGGGCTGGAAGGCAACTTCTGTCGCTGCACCGGCTATCAGAACATCGTTCGCGCGGTGATGCAGGGCGCGAAGTCGATGGGCGTGTGACGCCAGAGAACCGAATCGGAGACAGAAGATGAACGATCCCAAACCCGGATTCATCGGCCGCGCGGTCGAACGCAAGGAAGACTATCGCTTCCTTGCCGGCGTCGGCCAGTACACCGACGACGTGACGCTGCCCAAGCAGAGCTACGGCTACTTCCTGCGCAGCCCGCACGCGCACGCCAAGATCAAGTCGATCGACACCGCCGCGGCCGCACAGGCGCCTGGCGTGCTCGGCATCTACACCGGCCGCGACGTGGCCGGCATCGGCGGACTGCCCTGCGGCTGGCAGATCGCCTCGCTCGACGGCAGCCCGATGAAGGAGCCCAAGCACCCGGTGCTGGCCGAAGACAAGGTGCGCTACGTGGGCGACCATGTGGCGCTGGTGGTGGCCGAGTCGCTCGCGCAGGCCAAGGCCGCGGCGGGCCTGATCGACGTGGACTACGACGTTCTGCCCGCGGTGGTCGATACCGCCACCGCAGATAAAGCCGGCACCGCCGTGCACGACATCGCACCCGATAACGTCTGCTACGCCTGGGGCATCGGCGACAAGGCCGCCACCGATGCGGCGATGGCCAAGGCGGCGCACGTCACCAAGCTCAGCTTCATCAACAACCGGCTGATCCCCAACGCGATCGAACCCCGTGCCGCCAACGCGATGTACTCGCGCGCCGACGACAGCTACACGCTGTACGTGGCCAACCAGAACCCGCACGTCGAGCGGTTGCTGATGACCGCCTTCGTGCTCGGCCTGCCCGAGCACAAGGTGCGCGTGATCGCGCCCGACGTGGGCGGCGGCTTCGGCTCCAAGATTTACCTGTACGCGGAAGAGACGGCGCTGGTCTGGGCCAGCAAGCGCGTCGGCCGGCCGATCAAGTGGACGGCCGAGCGCAGCGAGAGTTTTCTCTCCGACGCGCATGGCCGCGACCACGTGACCACTGCGGAACTCGCGTTGGACAAGGACGGCAAGTTCCTGGCCCTGCGTGTGCACACGACGGCCAACATGGGCGCCTACCTGTCCACGTTTGCCTCGTGCATCCCGACCATCTTGTACGCCACGCTGCTCGCCGGACAGTACGCGACGCTGGCGATCTACTGCGAGGTCAAGGCGGTGTTCACCAACACCGCGCCGGTGGACGCCTATCGCGGCGCCGGCCGGCCCGAGGCGACCTACGTGATCGAGCGCATCGTCGAGACCGCCGCGCGCGAAGTGGGCATCGACCCCGCCGAACTGCGCCTCCGCAACTTCATCCGCAGCTTTCCGTACGCCACGCCGGTCGGCCTGACCTACGACACCGGCGACTACGAGGCGACGCTCAATCGCGTGAAAGAACTTGGCGACGTGACGGGCTTCGCGGCCCGCAAAGCGGCGAGTGCCATGAAGGGGCTGCTGCGCGGCATCGGCTACTCCTGCTACATCGAAGCCTGCGGGCTGGCGCCGAGCAACATTGCCGGCGCGCTGGGCGCACGTGCAGGGTTGTTTGAAGCCGGCGAGGTGCGTGTGCACCCGACCGGCAAGGTGACCGTCTTCACCGGCTCGCACTCGCACGGGCAGGGGCACGAGACGACCTTTGCGCAGGTGGTGGCCGACAAGCTGGGTATCGGTATCGACGACATCGACATCCAGCACGGCGACACCGGCAAGGTCCTCTTCGGCATGGGCACCTACGGCTCGCGCTCGATCGCGGTGGGCGGCGCCGCCATCGTCAAGGCGCTGGACAAGGTGATCGCCAAGGGCAAGAAGATCGCCGCGCACCTGCTGGAGGCGAGCGACGCCGACATCGAGTTCGCCAACGGTGAATTCCGCGTGGCGGGCACCGACCGCAAGAAGGCGTTTGCCGAGGTTTCGCTGGCCGCCTACGTGCCGCACAACTACCCGCTCGACAAGTTGGAGCCGGGGCTGAACGAAAACGCCTTCTACGACCCGACCAACTTCACTTACCCGGCCGGTTCCTACGTGTGCGAGGTGGAAGTCGATCCGGCCACGGGCGTCGTGCGGCTCGACCGCTTTGCCGCTTGCGACGACTTCGGCAACGTGATCAACCCGATGATCGTCGAAGGGCAGGTGCACGGCGGGCTGGCGCAGGGCATCGGCCAGGCGCTGCTCGAAGGCTGCGTGTACGACGCCGAGGGGCAGTTGCTGACTGGCTCGTTCCAGGACTACGCGCTGCCGCGCGCCGACGATTTGCCGCACTTCATTGTGGAGACCGCCAAGGGCACGCCCTGCACGCACAACCCGCTGGGCGTGAAGGGCTGCGGCGAGGCGGGCGCCATCGGCTCGCCCGCGGCGGTCATCAACGCGGTCACCGATGCGCTGTGGCATCTGGGCATCCGCGACGTACCGATGCCCGCCACGCCGCACAACGTGTGGAAGACCCTTCAGGCAGCCAAGCGCTAACCACGACGACAGCATGCGCCGCTGTGCCCTCACCCGGCCGCTGTGCGGCCACCCGCGCGAGCGGGTCCACTCCCCTCTCCCGCCTCGGCGGGAGAGGGGCCGGGGGTGAGGGCGCGGCGCACCAAACACGGAGACGAACACCATGCACCACACCCACTACCACCGTCCCAGCACCGTGGCCGAAGTCGTCGGCCTGCTCGGCCAGCACGGCGACGACAAGATCATTGCCGGCGGCCAGTCGCTGCTGCCTTTCGTCAAGCTCGGCATGGCCGCGCCCGAGGGCTACATCGACTTGTCGGGCGTCGGCGAACTGCAAGGCATCAAGGTCGAAGGCAACGCCCTTCGCATCGGTGCAATGACCACGCATTCGACGGTGGCCGCCTCCGCCGACGTGAAGCGGCTGATCCCCGCGCTGGCCGATCTGGCCGGCCACATTGGCGACCGCGCCGTGCGCAACCGCGGCACCATCGGCGGCTCGCTCGCGCACAGCGACCCGGCGGCCTGCTACCCCGCCGCCGTGCTGGGCCTGGGCGCGACCATCCACACCAACACGCGCGCGATCGCCGCCGACGACTACTTCAAGGGCCTGTTCGAGACCGCGCTGGGCGCCGGCGAGATCGTCACCGCAGTGAGCTTCCCGCAGCCGCAGAAGGCGGCGTGGGTCAAGTTCAAGCAGCCGGCCTCGCGCTTTTCCATTGTCGGCGTGTTCGTCGCGCAGACCGCGCATGGCGTGCGCGTCGCCGTCACCGGCGCCGGCGCCTGCGTGTTCCGCGTCAAGGCGCTGGAGGACAAACTCAACGCCAAGTGGGCGCCCGAGTCCTGCGACGGCGTAACGGTGTCCGCCGACGGCTTGAACAACGACATCCACGGCAGCGCCGAGTACCGCGCGCACTTGATTCCGGTGCTGGCGAAGCGGGCAGTCGCGCAGGCGGGCTGACCGACCGCGGCGTAAGCTCGCGGCCCGCTCTGCCACCTGCGGCGGAGCGGGCTTTTTTTGGACACGTTGCGATGACCGCGCCCGATTCCATCGACGCCACCGCGCAGTTGCTCGCCCGTGGCGACTACGTCGCCGACCGTCAGCTCGCCACCGCGGTCTTCCTGGCGCTCAAGCTCGGTCGCCCGCTCTTTCTCGAAGGCGAGCCGGGCACCGGCAAGACCGAGATCGCCAAGGTGCTGGCCGCAGGCCTGGGCGCGGAGTTGATCCGCTTGCAGTGCTACGAAGGGCTGGACGTGGCCAGCGCCGCCTACGAGTGGAACTACGCGCGGCAGATGCTGGAGATTCGCCTCGCCGAGGCCGCGCACGAATCGCGCGAACAACTGGCGGGCGGGCTCTTTACCGAGCGCTTCTTGATCGAGCGGCCGCTGCTGCGCGCGCTGCTGCCCGCGGCCGTGCCGCCGGTGCTGCTGATCGACGAACTCGATCGCACCGACGAGCCCTTCGAGGCCTATCTGCTCGAAGTGCTGTCCGACTTCCAGATCACGATCCCCGAATGGAAAACCGTGCGCGCCGAGCGACCGCCGGTGGTGACGATCACCTCCAACCGCACGCGTGAGATTCACGATGCGGTCAAGCGCCGCTGCATCTACCACTGGGTCGGCTACCCCGACGCGGCGCGCGAGTTCGAGATCGTGCGGCGCAAGGTGCCCGCTGCGCGCGAAGCCTTGTCGCGGCAGATCGTCGCCTTCGTGCAAAGCCTGCGCACGATGGATTTGTACAAGCTGCCGGGCGTGGCCGAGACCATCGAATGGTCGCGCGCGCTGCTGGCGCTGGACGCCGTGGTGCTGGAGCCGGAGACCGTGAACAACACGCTCGGCGTGCTGCTCAAGTACCAGGACGACATCGCCCGCGTGCAGGGCAGCGAGGCGGCAAAGCTCGTTGAACGGATCCGCGCCGAGGTCGCTGTGGCGCGCACGCAGGACGCGGCCTGCCGCGACTGAGCGTGGCGCGCAACGTCGAGATCAAGGCGCGTGTGGCCGAGCTGGCCGCGCTGGAGGCACGGGTGGCGCAGATCGCCGACCGCGGGCCGTTCGCGATCGAACAGGACGACCGCTTCTATCGCTGCGATGGCGCGCGCTTGAAGCTGCGAGTGCTGGCGCCGGATCGCGGCCAGTTGATCCGCTACCGACGGCCTGACCAAGCCGGGCCGAAGCTGTCGGACTACGAGATCGCGGAAACCTCCACGCCCGCGCAGTTGGCGGCGATTCTCGACGCCACGCTGCCCGCGGCGGGGCGGGTGCGCAAGCGGCGCACGCTGTACCTCGCGGGGGCGACGCGCATCCATCTTGATCGCGTCGAAGGATTGGGCGACTTTCTGGAACTGGAAGTCGTGCTCGTTGAGAGGCAGGCCGAAGCCGAGGGCGTGGCGGTCGCCGAGGCGCTGCTCGACCGACTCGGTGTCGATCGCACGCAGTCGATCGAAGGGGCCTACGTGGACTTGCTGGCGAAGCACGGGGCGGGGGCGAGATGATCGCCGCACCGACGGATGACCGCCTGTCCGGCCATCTGGCCGACAACGTCGTGCACTTTGCGCGCGTGCTGCGCACGGCGGGCCTGCCGGTGGGCACCGATCGCGTGCTGCTGGCGCTCGACGCGCTGCGGGTCGCGGGCATCGAGTCGCGCAGGGATTTTCATGCGGTGCTGGCTTCCTGCCTGATCGACCGCGCCGAGCATCGGCTGCTTTTCGAGCAGGCGTTTCACATCTTCTGGCGCGACCCCGACCTGCTCGGCCAGATGATGCGGCTGCTGCTGCCGAGCGTGAA
>JAJTHJ010000081.1 GCA_021298875.1 Burkholderiales bacterium
CGCCGTAGGTATCGACGACACAGAAAGTCATCGTGGCGCCGATCGATGCGGGATTGAACTGCGGATGGGTCGCGTTGCTGAAGGTCACATCGCTCACGTTGAGGACCTGCACTCTTCTGGGAGTGGCCGGCCCTTGCCCGGTGATGTTGAAGGTGGCGGTCGACGCCGTCGTCGACAGCTCGCCTTGAGTCGCCGCTTCGATGGCGGAACTCAGCGATAGTCCGGCGGCCAGGGCGATGATCAGCTTTTTCATTTGTGTCCCTCGGTGGTTGATTCGGGCGGGTGCCCGGCACGGCAAGTAGAAGCTATACCTGCCAATGTTGACAGTTTTTTCGGGTTTTCGGAAGTGCGCTTATGCATGTGAGCTGTTGCTAAAGTCACTTTCGGTGGTCCGTTTGCGATGGCATGTGGGTGGCTCCGACGCTGCGGCTGCCGAGGAAGATCTGGACTTCCTGCGACGGATCAACGGTCTTTCGAGGCATCCGCCTAGACTGGCTCCCGCTTGGGCAAATTCGGATGTCGAGAATGGGGAATGCGAAGTCCGGCGAGGGGTTGGAGACGCTGCGCGCACTGCGCGCCCGCGCGCTGCTGGGCGGCGGCGAAAAGCGCATCGAGCAGCAACATGCCCGCGGCAAGCTCACCGCGCGCGAGCGGTTGGCGCTGCTGCTGGACGAAGGCTCGTTTCAGGAAGTCGGCGCGCTGGCCACCCACAGCCTGAGCGACTTCGGCCTGGATCGACAGCGCTACCCGGGCGACGGCGTGGTCACCGGCTTCGGCAAGATCAGCGGGCGGCGCGTCGCCGTGTTTGCGCAGGATTTCACCGTGCTGGGCGGGTCGTTCTCCGAAGTGCAGGCCAACAAGATTTGCCGCATTCAGGACTTGGCGCGCGAGAGCGGCATCCCGATCATCGGGCTTAAGGACTCCGGCGGCGCACGCATCCAGGAAGGCGTGCGCAGCCTCGCCGCCTACGGCGAGGTGTTCGTCCGCAACGTGCTCGCCTCGGGCGTGGTGCCGCAGATTTCGGTGATCCTCGGTCCCTGCGCAGGAGGAGCGGTGTACTCGCCGGCGCTGACCGACTTCGTCATCATGGCCGCGGGCAGCAGCATGTTTCTGACCGGGCCGGACGTGATCAAGTCCGTCACCGGTGAATCGGTCACCGCGCAGGACCTGGGCGGCCCGGCCGTGCACATGATGCGTAGTGGCGTGGCGCACCTCGAAGCCGAGTCCGAAGCCGCCGCGCTGCGCCTGACCAAGCATCTGCTCTCGTATCTGCCGCAGAACAACAGCGAAGACCCGCCGCAGGTCGCGCCGGAAGACGCGGTGGAGCGGATGGACGCCGCGCTCGACGCGCTGATCCCCGCCAGCGAGAACACCCCCTACGACGTACGCGACGCGCTGGCGGCGATCTTCGACCGCGGCAGCCTGCTGGAGATTCACCCGCAGTACGCGCCCAACGCGGTGGTCGCGTTTGCACGGCTGGACGGCTACTCGGTGGGCATCGTCGCCAACCAGCCGGCCTATATGGCCGGTGCGCTCGACATCGACGCCAGCGACAAGATCTCGCGCTTCATCCGCATTTGCGATGCATACAACGTGCCGATCGTCACCTTTGTCGATTGTCCCGGCTTTCTGCCCGGCACCGATCAGGAATACCGCGGCGTGATCCGCCACGGCGCCAAGATCATCTACGCCTACTGCGAGGCGACCGTGCCCAAGGTGTCGATCGTGCTGCGCAAGGCGATGGGCGGCTCCTACGTGGCGATGAGTTCCAGGCAGATGCGCACCGACATGGCGTTTGCCTGGCCAACTGCGCAGATCGCGGTGATGGGCGCGGAGCCGGCGGTGCGCGTGCTGTACCGCGACGAAGTCGCCCAAGCCGCCGACCCCGCCGCGCGCGAGCGCGAGTTGATTGCCGAATACCGCGAGAAGTTCTTCAACCCGTACCGGGCGGCGGACGTGGGGCAGATCGACGAAGTGATCGAGCCGCACGAGACCCGCCCGCGGCTCGTGCGCGCGCTGGAGATTCTGCGCACCAAGGTGCAGCAGAACCCGCCGCGCAAGCAGGGGTTGATTCCCACGTAGGAAGGCGGCGTCGATGGTGCATCTACCGAACTCGGGCGTAGTGCCCAGGCTCAGCGGTCTTCCCTCACCCCAACCCCTCTCCCGGGGGGAGAGGGGCTTGAACAAACCCTCTCCCCTCGGGAGAGGGTGGCGCGCAGCGCCGGGTGAGGGAAGGCCGGAACGGTTGGGCAGGGCGCCGCAAGCTTCGGAATAGCGCGCGGATCATGAACAACCTCGCTTGGGGCCTGCAAATGACCGCGCTCGGCATGGGCCTGGTCTTCGGGCTGCTGGCGCTGTTATGGGCGCTGCTGACGCTGGTGCTTAAGTTCGACCGCGAGCCGGCGGCGGTCGAGGAGACCGCGGAGTCTTTGGCGAACACGCCGCCGCCCGTACCCGCGGGGATGGACTCCGCACTGGTGGCGGCCATTGTCGCTGCGGTGCTCCAGCACAAGGCGCAGGCGCGGCGCGAGGCGGCGCCGACGGCGCGTACCACCTGGCCGGGCAGCCAGTTGTACGCGTCGCGCTGGGTGGCCGCCGGCCGCGCGCGGCAGACGCGGGCGTGGACGAGAGGCAGATAGACAATGCGCCGCTATACCGTGACCATCGACGACCGCGAGTTCGTGGTCGATGTGGACGACCTCGCCGCCGACCGCTTTGCGGTGCGGGTCGGTGAGCAGGACTACGAGGTCAAGCTTGCCGGCGACGAAGACCGGTCGCGCGCCAGCATCACGCCGCAGGTCGGCCCGCCGGCGGCGGCTTCCGCTGCCGCCGCGGTCGGCACCCCTGCGCCGGTGCCGCGCGCAGCGCCTGCCCGCTCGGCGACTGCGGGCGGCAACGTCGACACGCTCAGGGCGCCGATGCCTGGCCTGATTCTCGAGGTTTCCGTCAAACCCGGTGCCACCGTCGAGCGCGGCCAGGCACTCGCCGTGCTGGAAGCGATGAAGATGCAAAACGCGATCCGTTCGCCGCGGGCCGGGCGCATCGCGCAGGTGTTCGTCGCCGGCGGCCA
>JAJTHJ010000195.1 GCA_021298875.1 Burkholderiales bacterium
CGACACGCTGGATGAGGTGGGCGTATTCGCCCGCAGCGTGCAAGACGCCGCGCTCGCCGCCGGCGTGCTCGTCGCCAAGCCGGCGTGGAAAGACCTGCCCATGCAGGGGCGCGCGGCGGCCGCGCCGGTCGTGGGTATAACCGCGACTTCACAGCGCGCGCTGGCCGCACCGTCGATGCTGGCCGCGCTGGACGCGGCCGCGCAACGGCTGTCGCACGCCGGTGCGCGGCTGGCCGAAACGACCTGGCCGTTCGTGTTCGACGGTCTGTTCGAAGCGCAGCGCGTGGTGCAGACCTACGAAACCGCCCGCGCGCTGGCACCCGAGTTTGCCTACCGGCGCGATCAACTGTCCGTGCGGCTCGCCGAGTTGATCGAGCAAGGCCGCGCATTGCCCACCGCCGACTATGCCGCCGCGCTGCAACTGGCGCGCGCCTGCGCCGCGGCGATCGAATCGCTGTTCGGCGCCGCGGACGTGCTGCTCGCCCCCAGCGCCCCCGGCAAAGCGCCCAGAGGCCTGAGCTCCACCGGCGACCCCGTCTTCAACCGTCCCTGGCAACTGCTGGGCTGCCCGGTCGTCAACCTGCCGTTCGGCGTTGGCGAGACCGGCCCGCCGCTGGGCCTGTCCGTTGTCGCCCGCCCCGGCGACGATGCCCGCCTGTTTGCGGCGGCGGCGTGGGTCGAGGCAGCGCTGGCGGCCTGACGTTGCGACTCTGGAACCGACGATGGCAAGGCTGCTGGTCACTGGCGGTGCCGGCTACATCGGCGCACACACGATGGTGGAGTTGCTGGCCGCAGGTCACAACGTGATCTGTCTGGACAACTTTTCCAACAGCGTGCCGGAGGCGGTGGCGCGCGTGCAGCAGATC
The DNA here is from genome assembly GCA_021298875.1 of Burkholderiales bacterium. Taxonomy (GTDB): domain Bacteria; phylum Pseudomonadota; class Gammaproteobacteria; order Burkholderiales; family Burkholderiaceae_F; genus JAJTHJ01. The sequence continues at coordinate 867 of JAJTHJ010000195.1, forward strand.
GCCGGTCGCGCGGTGACGCTGGCGATAGGCGACGTGCGCGACGACGCACTGTTGCGCCGCTTGCTGGCCGAACACCCGATCGATGCGGTGATCCACTTTGCCGCGCTGAAGGCGGTGGGCGAGTCGGTGGCCCGCCCGCTCGACTACTACGACAACAATGTGTACGGCACGCTGGTCCTGCTGCGGGCGATGGCGGCGGCGGGCGTCAAGCGCATCGTGTTCAGCTCCTCCGCAACCGTCTACGGCGCACCCGAGCAACTGCCGCTGACCGAAGGCGCGCCAGTTCGCACCACCAACCCCTACGGCGCCTCGAAAGCGATGGTCGAGCAGATGCTGCGCGACCTCTGCGCGGCCGACCCCGAGTGGTCGGCGGTGAGTCTGCGCTACTTCAACCCGATCGGTGCCCACGCGAGCGGCCGCATCGGCGAAGACCCGCGCGACACGCCCAACAACCTGTTCCCGTACGTCACGCAAGTCGCAGTCGGCAAGCGTGAACGTCTGAGCATCTGGGGTAACGACTGGCCCACGCCCGACGGCACCGGCGTGCGCGACTACCTGCACGTGGTCGATCTGGCGGCAGGCCACCTGCGCGCGGTGGACTACAGCGCCGCGCACCAAGGCTTCATGCCGATCAACCTCGGCACCGGCCGCGGTACCAGCGTGCTGGAACTCGTCCGCGCTTTCGAGTCCGCCACCGGCATCGCGATTCCGCACAGCTTTGCCCCGCGCCGCCCCGGCGACATTGCCGCCTGCTGGGCCGACCCTTCGCTGGCCGCCCGCCTGCTTGGCTGGCGCGCGGAGCGCAGCGTCGAACAGGCCTGCGCCGACGGCTGGCGCTGGCAGCAGCACAACCCGGAGGGCTACCGTGCCGGGAAATAGGGGTCTGACCCCTATTTTTCGGGCCGTCGGGGCGGTGGGGATGCTGCTGGCCGGCCTGTTCATCGCGGGGGTGGTGTTCCCGCTGAGTTCGCAGCTGCGGCGCAACCGCATCACCCGCGGCTGGTCGCGATTGCTGCTGCGCGTGTGCGGTATGCGGTTGCGCACGACCGGCGCGTCGCTCGACCCGCAACTGGCGGCCGAGGGCATGGCGCCGTGGACGCTGGGCCGACTGATCCTCGCCAACCACATCTCGTGGATCGACGTGTTCGCGATCGACGCGACGATTCCGAGCCGCTTCGTGGCCAAGGCCGAGATCGGCCGCTGGCCGGTTGCCGGTTGGCTCGTGACGCTAAGCGGCGTGCTGTACGTGGAGCGGGGGCGCCGCCACGCGGTGGCCGCGATCAACCACAAGGTGCGCGAACGGCTGCACGCGGGCGAGACCGTAGTCGTGTTCCCGGAAGGCACGACCACCGACGGCAGCACGCTGATGCCGTTTCATTCGAACATGGTGGCGCCGGCGCTGGAACTGGGCTGCGAGCTGTGGCCGGTGGCGCTGCGCTACACCGAGGACGGCGCGCCCAGCGATGCCGCCGCTTTCGTCGGCGACATGGATCTGGTCACCTGCTTGTGGAACATCTTCCGCGCGCGCAAGTTGGCCGTTGAAGTGGCGCTCCTGCCGCCGCTGCGCGTCAGCGCCGGTGAGACCCGCCACCACCTCGCGCGGCGGGCGCGCGCCGCGATCGCCGCGCACCTGGGGCTGCCGGCGGAGGAGCCTACCCCCGCCCCGGCGCCTGATGACGCGGACAAGCCACCTGCCGTAGCGTCCGCTGCGGCCAGCGCAGCGCAGTGAGCGATCCGCCCCAGACGCAACCGCTATCCAGGCACAGCACGTCGTCGCGCAGCAGCAGCCCCAGCGTGGACCAGTGGCCGAACACGACCGGCGTGCCGCGCGTGGCGCGCCGCGGATGGTCGAACCACGGCACGTAGCCCGGCGGCGCCGCACCCGCGCCGTCCTTGGCGGTCAGCTTCATCGCGCCGCGGTCGTCGACGAAGCGCAGCCGCGTGAGCGCATTGATTGCACAGCGCCAGCGGTCGGGGCCGGCGAGCGCGTCGTTCCATAACGCGGGCTCGTTGCCGTACATGGTGGCGAGGAAGTCGCGGTAATCGTCGGCCTGCAATCGCTGCTGAAGTTCCGCGGCAATGGCGAGCGTCTGCGCGACCGACCATTGCGGCAGCACCCCGGCGTGGACGAAGAGCGCACCCGCTTCGGAATGCGCCAGCGGGCGGCGGCGCAGCCAGTCGATCAGCTCCGCTCGGTCGGGTGCCGCGAGCACGTCGGCGAGTGTGTCGTCGCCGTGCGCGCGGCGGATGCCCGCCTCGACCGCCAGCAGGTGCAAGTCGTGATTGCCCAGCAGCGCCACCGCGCGCTCGCCCAGCGCGCGCACGATGCGCAGCGTCCCCAGCGAGTCAGGCCCGCGATTGACAAGGTCGCCGACGAAGATCAGCCGCTCATCGGCAGGAATCCCGGCAAGCAGACGCCGCAAGTCCGGCAGGCAGCCCTGCAAGTCGCCGACGATCCACATCGTGGGTCAGCCGGGTCGCTTGCGGCCAAGCCGCAGCACTCGCGCCGGAAACAAGAAGAGCCAGAGGTAAACCAGCCCGATGGCGAGAAAGGCGATGAGCATCCAGCGTGGCGCCACGCCGACCTGCCACAGCAGCATGCCCACGCCACCGAGCAGCGCGTTGCCGCCCACGATCACCGCGACGACCGCGCCGGGCGAGAGTCCACGGCGCAGCAGCACATGGTGCACGTGGCCGCGGTCCGGTGCCGCCGGGTCGCGCCGGCGCAGGACGCGGCGGACGGTGACCGTGAACACGTCGAACAGCACCACGCCGACGATCCACAGCATCAGCACGGGTGGTGCACCGCCCGCCGGCGGTTGGGTCAGGCCGATGGCGAACCACACGACGACGAAGCCCAGCACCAGACTGCCCGTGTCGCCCATGAAGGTGCGCCGCTTGCCGCGCAGCCGATGCGGCAGGTTGAAGAAGAGGAACCCCAACAGCGCGCCCACCAGCACCACCAGCAGCTTCAACCCGTTGGGGTCGGCCAGCACCCATGCCAGCCAGGCAAACCAGCCGAGGATCGCGGCCACCAGTCCGCCGGCCAGGCCATCCAGGCCATCGAGCATGTTGATCCCATTGATCACCGCGACCGTGGCAAAGACCGTCAGCGGGATCGCCCAATGGTTCAACTGCACGTCGCCGCGGCCGAAGAGATCGCCCAGCGTGGTCAGGAAGTGCCCGCCCCAAGAGGTCATCAGCACCGCGGCGACCACTTGCAGGCCGAGCTTGGCGCGTGGCGACAGCTCACCCAGATCGTCAAACAGCCCGCCCGCCGCCAGCAGCGCCACGCAGGCGAAGAGCACCGTGTAGTCGCCCAGCGCCTGGAACGAAACCGCGACGGCCAACAGAAAACCCGCCGTGAGTGCCAGTCCCCCGGTCAGCGGCACCGGCTCGCCGTGGCGTTTGCGGCCGCCGGGGTGATCGACCAGGTTCATGCGCAGCGCGGGTCGGCGCAGCCAGACGATCAGCAGCGCGGTCGCGCAGAAGGCGAGCAGGGCCTGGGCAAGGTAAGTCACGGTGGGATGTTCGCGAGTGGCGCGGCGATTATCCCGCGCTCCCGCCGCGCACCCGCGCC
>JAJTHJ010000385.1 GCA_021298875.1 Burkholderiales bacterium
GCGCGGGCGCGCATCACCGGGTCGGCCGGCATCAATTGCGGGTGCGGGAAGCGCTCGTCGATGTACTCGTTGATGATGTTCGACTCGTACAGCACGAGGTCGCGCTCGACCAGGATCGGCACCTGGCCGTAGGGATTCATCACCGCGATGTCGTCCGGCTTGTTGAACAGATCGACATCCTTGATCTCGAAGTCCATGCCCTTCTCGAACAGCACGAAGCGGCAGCGCTGCGAAAACGGGCAGGTCGTTCCGGAGTAGAGCACCATCATGGAATCTCAGGCCTGGGGGTCAGTCGGGGTCGGTCGGGGCGCTGCCGCCCTTACCGCACGTTGCGCCAGTAGGCCCGGTTGAGCAGCCACAGCACGGTGCCCAGCGCGAGCAGGAACAGCATCACCCACGGCCCGTAGGCCGCGCGCTTGGCCGCGCTCGGGTCGGTCATGAACGTCAGAAAGGCAACCAGGTCGGCGACCTCGGAATCGAACTTGCGCGCCTGCGCCTCATCGACCGGCTTGAAGGAAAACTGCAAGGCGCTCGCCGGATGCCCGGCCACCGGCGTACGCTCGACCTTGACTTGGCCGTCGACGTCGAAGGTGGACACTTGGCGGAACGACTGCGACACACCGGTCTTGGGATCGGTCTCGTGCACGATCTGCTCCAGCGTGGCGGTGCGCGGCCCTTGCAGCTCCCAGAAGATGTGCGGCATGGCAATGTTGGCCAGCACCACGTTGTTCCAGCCGGTGGGCGTGCTGGCGTCGCGGTAGTAGCCGCGCAGCAGGGTGTACAGGTAGTCGGTGCCCTTGTAGTCGAACGAGGTGCGCGCGCGGGTAATCACCGATAAATCGGGCGGCGTCTTGCCAAACCAGTTGCGACCGTCGCGGGCGCTCAACGACGAGGTCATCATGTCGCCGACCTTTTGGTCGCCCGGGATCAGGAACTCCTTGATCTGCTCGTCGGTCAGGCCGATGTCGCGCAGGCGGTTCCAGCGCATCAGGCTCGCGCTATGGCAGCCCATGCAGTAGTTGACGTACAAGCGCGCGCCGTTTTGCAACGCGGCGATGTCGCGCAGCCGCTGCTGCGGGAAGGTGTCCATCGTGATGTTGGCGCCGGCAGCCAGCGCGCCGCCGGCGGCGGTGGCGAGCAGCAGGGCGGCAAGGAGCTTCTTCATGATCGGCATCCGGGCGAGGATCAGTGCGGCTTGAAGGTCAGGCGGTCGGGCACCGGCTTGAAAGTGCCCTGCGGCGTCCACCACGGCATCAGCAGGAAAAACGCGAAGTACAGCAACGTGCCGGTCATCGAGAACCACTGGCCCACTTCCGACGGCGCCTGCGTGCCGAAGTAGCCGAGCACCAGGAACACGGCGACGAAGCCGAGCAGCAGCCCGAAGTGCCAGCGCGGCCGGTAGCGCATCGACTTCACCGGCGAGCGGTCCAGCCATGGCAGGCCCATGAAGATCAGCACCGACGCACCCATCAGGATCACGCCCCACAGCTTGGGCTCGAGCGCCAGCGGGCCACCGACCATCAGGATCGCCAGCACCAGCGCCGCGCCGAGCGCGGTCACCTTGGCACGCCCGGTGCGTACCGACAGGAACACGAGCGCGCCGTAGAGCAGCGTGCCGATGGCCAGCGCCCACATGAACTGCTCGGTCGTCGCACGCAGGATCGAATAAAACGGCGTGAAGTACCAGACCGGGGCGATGTGCGCCGGGGTCGTCAGCGGATCGGCCGGGATGAAGTTGTTCCACTCCAGGAAGTAGCCGCCCATCTCCGGCGCGAAGAACACCACGCCGAAGAACAGCAGCAGGAACACCGACAGGCCGATGCCGTCGTGCACGGTGAAGTACGGGTGGAACGGAATGCCGTCGACCGGCTTGCCGGTGGCGGGGTCGAGCTTGTCCTTGATCTCGATACCGTCGGGGTTGAGCGAACCCACGTCGTGCAGCGCCAGAATATGCGCCACCACCAGCGCCAGCAGGATCAGCGGGAAGGCGATGACGTGCATCGCGAAGAAGCGGGTCAAGGTGGCGTCCGACACCACGTAGTCGCCGCGCACGTAGAGCGACAGCGTCTCGCCGATGAAGGGGATCGCCGAGAACAGGTTGACGATCACCTGCGCGCCCCAGTAGCTCATCTGCCCCCAGGGGAGCAGGTAGCCGAAGAAGGCCTCGCCCATCAGCACCAGGAAGATCGCGCAGCCAATCAGCCAGACCAGTTCGCGCGGCGTGCGATAGCTGCCGTAGAGCAGCCCGCGGAACATGTGCAAATAGACGACGATGAAGAAGAACGACGCGCCGGTGGAGTGCATGTAGCGGATGAACCAGCCGCCGGGCACCTCGCGCATGATGTATTCGACCGAGGCGAAGGCGAGGTTCGCGTCGGGCTTGTAGTGCATCGTCAGGAAGATGCCGGTGACGATCTGGATCACCAGCACCACCAGCGCCAGCGAGCCGAAGAAGTACCAGAAGTTGAAATTCTTGGCCACGTAATACTCGGCCATGTGCTTCTTGTACTCGGTCATCAAGGTCGGCATGCGGGCGTCGATCCAGCCCGCCAGGCCGCTGTACTGCGTCTTGTGCAAACCCATGATTTAGTCGCTCCGAACGCTCTGGACCCGAAAAATCAACTCTTGGAATCTTCGCCGACCAGCACGCTGGTCTCAGACAGGAACTTGTACGGCGGCACCGGCAGGTTGTCCGGCGCCGGCTTGTTCTTGAACACCCGCCCGGCCAAGTCGAAGGTTGAGCCGTGGCAGGGGCAGAGAAAGCCCGGCACGTCGCCCAGCGTGGCGTTGGCGCCTGCGGCGAGCGGGCCGACCGGCGAGCAGCCCAGGTGCGTGCAGATGCCCACCGCGACCAGGTACTCCGGCTTGATCGAGCGCCACTCGTTTTGCGCATACGCCGGCGTCGGGTAGGCGGTGCGCTGGGAGTTGGGGTCGGCCACCAGCGGCGTGGTCTTCTTCAGCGACTCCAGCATCTCGGGCGTGCGGCGCAGCACCCAGACCGGCTGGCCGCGCCACTCGACGCGCTTCATCTCGCCGGGCGCCATACCCGCGACGTCGACACTCACCGGGGCGCCGGCAGCGCGCGCACGCTCGGACGGACCGAAGGAAGCGACGAACGGAACGACCAAGGCAGCTGCCCCGGCGCCACCGACGACTCCGGTGGCAATCAGCATGTTGCGCCGCTCGGCGTCGTTGGGCGGCGCCGGCGTTGCGGGATCGGAGGAGGACATGACAAGAGCTCCAGGGACGGCACCGCGGCGCTGCGGCTGCGACCCGTCGAAGAGATGTGCGCTGCGGGAGAAAGCACGGCAGTTTACTGCATGGCCCCGGCCACGCCCGGCACGACACCGACTGCCGCGCCTACTGGAGCGAGCGGACGACACAGCGATGCGACAATCGCGCGCCGCCACGGTTCCGCGGCGCCAATCATGGAGAACCCGTAAATGAGTTTCGTTCAGGAGTTTCGCGAGTTTGCCGTCAAGGGCAATGTGGTCGATCTGGCGGTCGGCGTGATTATCGGCGGCGCCTTCGGCAAGATCGTCGATTCGGTCGTCGGCGACCTCGTGATGCCGATCATCAACGCGATCCTCGGCGGGCGGGCCAACTACGAGAATCTCTATTGGGTGCTGGCCGGCGACGTCCCCGCGGGCGCCTCGCTGGCCGACGCCAAGAAGGCTGGCGTCGTGCTGGCCTGGGGCAACTTCGTCACGGTTTCGCTCAACTTCCTGATCCTCGCCCTGGTGATCTTCTGGATGGTCAAGGCGATCAACCGGCTGCGCCGCGCCGAAGCGGCGGCCCCGGCCGAGCCGCCCCCGCCGGCGGAAGACGTGGTGTTGCTGCGCGAGATCCGCGACGCGCTGAAGAAGTAAACCCCGCTCGCGCTCCGCCGATGCTGCGCCGACTCTGGCTGCTCTTTGCCCAGGCCGTAACGGTCGGCCTGGCGGCGCTGTTCATCGTCGCCACGCTCAAGCCCGAGTGGTTGCGGCAGGCGCCGCTGGCCTTGTCGCCGCCCGCTGCGCCCGCTGCGGCGGTGGCCGTGGCACCGGCCGCGCCCAGCGTGGACGGCACGCCCACCTACGCCGACGCGGCGCAGCGGGCGCTGCCGGCGGTGGTCAGCGTGTTCACCACCAAGGAGGTGCGGCGCCGCGCGGGCGACCCGCTGTTCGAGCAGTTCTTCGGCGGCCGGCCTGGCGACAAGGTCTCGGGTCTGGGTTCCGGCGTGATCGCCACCGCTGACGGTTATGTGCTCACCAACAACCACGTGATCGAGGGTGCCGACGAAATCCTGGTCGCGCTGTCCGACGGGCGCCGGGTGGAGGCAAAGCTCGTCGGCACCGACCCGGAGTCCGACGTCGCGGTGCTGAAGATCGACGCGCCCAATCTGCCGGCCATCGCCTTCGGCCGCGCCGAAGACCTCAAGGTCGGCGACGTGGTGCTGGCCATCGGCAACCCGTTCGGCGTCGGTCAGACGGTAACTGCCGGCATCGTCTCGGCGCTCGGGCGCAACAACCTCGGCATCAACCGATACGAAAACTTCATCCAGACCGACGCGGCGATCAACCAGGGCAACTCCGGCGGCGCGCTGGTCGATGCACGCGGGCGGCTGATCGGCATCAACACGGCGATTTACTCGCGCACCGGCGGCTCGATCGGCATCGGCTTTGCGATTCCCGCCACGCTGGTGGCCGACGTGATGGGCCAGTTGATCCGCACCGGCAAGGTGGTGCGCGGCTACTTCGGCATCGAGCCGGTGGACGTGACCCCGGAACTCGTCGAAGCGCTCAAGCTCAACCGCAACGAAGGCGTGCTAGTGCGCGGCGTACAACGCAGCGCGCCGGCCGGCAAGGCCGGGATGGAGCCAGGCGACATCGTGCTGACGATCAACGGCAGCGCGGTGCGCGACACGCCCGATCTGCTGGCGCAGATCGCCAAGCTGGCCCCCGGTTCGACCGCGCAGGTCAAGGTGCTGCGGCGGGACAAGGAAGTCGATCTGGCGGTCGAGGTCGCCGAGCGACCCGCCGCGCAGCGCTAGGCGCTCAACCGCCGCGCAGCTTCTTGAGAATCTCCGCCGCCTTGAGGCCGGCGGCGGGATCGCCGTAGTCGGCCGCCTGCGAGTACCAGTAGAGCGCACTGCCCAGGTCCATCGCCACGCCGTCGCCATGCTCGTACATGCTGGCGACGATGTAGCAGGCGCCGACGTCGCCTTGCTCGGCCGCGCGCTCGTACCAGCGGGCGGCCTCGGCCCAGTCTTTCGGTGCGCCGCGACCGAGAAAGTACTGTGTGGCCAGCGCCACCTGCGCGTCGCGCCAGCCCTGCTCGGCCGCCTTGCGAAACCACCGCGTCGCCTCGGCGGTCGACTTGGGCAGATACAGCCCGCGGTCGTACATCGTCGCCAGCGAGTGCTGCGCGCGCGCCATGCCGCCATCGGGCAGCACGGCGCAGCCAGACGAGGCCCTGCGGTACGTCGCGCGGCGTGCCCTCGCCTTCGATCAACATCACCGCCAGGTTGAACTGCCCGACCGCGACCCCGCGCGCGGCCGCCTTGCGAAAGGCCGCCAGCGCGGTCTTGGCATCGCCCGCCTGATGCGCGGCAAAGCCGCGCGCCACGTCCGGGTCGTCGGCCACCACCGGCTGCGCGTCCGCTGCCACAGCCAGCGCCAGACACGGCGCCGCGAGGCCGCGGTGGAGCGCGGCAGCGCGCATCAGGATGTCGAGGCCGTGGTGTCGGGCTCAGCGGCAGCCTCAGCGGTGCGCCGCGGCGCGATCCGGTCGAGCAGGATCGAGGCCCAGATGCCCAACTGGTAAAGGATCACCAGCGGCACCGCCAGCATCAGCTGCGAGGTCACGTCCGGCGGAGTGACGATGGCGGCGACGATGAACGCGCCGACGATGAAGTACGGCCGGATCGACTTGAGTTTTTCCACCGAGACCATACCGAGCCGCGTCAGCACCACGATCACCACCGGCGTCTCGAAGGTCAGGCCGAAGGCGACGAACATCGTCAGCACGAAGCCGAAGTAGGCCTCGATGTCGGGCGATACGTTGATCGAGGCCGGCGCGAAGCCGACGATGATCGGAAACAGAAGCCGAAACACCACGAAATAGCAAAACGCGATGCCGACCAGGAACATCGCAAAGCTGGAGACAACGATGGGCAGCGCCAGCCGCTTCTCGTGCTTGTACAGACCCGGCGCGACAAAGGCCCAGATCTGGTAGAGCACATAGGGCAGCGCCACAATGAAGGCGACCAGCAGCGTCACCTTCAGCGGCACCAGAAAGGGCGTGATGACGTTGGTGGCGATCATCTTCGAGCCCTGCGGCAACGCGGCCAGCATGGGCGCCGCGAGCAGGTCGTAGATCTCTTTCATCCACGGCGTCAACGCCAGCAGCACCACGATCACCGCCAGCGCCGCGCGCACGAGGCGCTGGCGCAGCTCGATCAGGTGCGACAGGAAACCTTCTTCCTTGTCGCCCTCGGGCGTATCCGGCGTGGCAGTGCTCATGGCCTAACGGCGAATCTGCGGGCGGTTGATGCGTCCGCGCGGCGCGTACTTGCGCCGATGACCGACCGCCGTCTCCGGCATCGCCAACTGGCGCTTCAGGCGGGCGATTTCCTCGGCCAGCTCATCCACCGACGGGCCGGGTTTGTAGCGGCGGTCGAAGGTGTAGCGCTGCCAGGACTCGCCGGCGCCTTCCCAGGCGTAGTCGGTGCCACTCGTGGCGGCCGTCGCACCGGCGTTGCCCGCCGGGGTCGCGCTCAGGTCGGCCGCCACCTTGTCAAAGTCCGACTGCACGCCCTGCAAGGACGACTCCACGCTGCGCGCTGCAGCCTGCGCTTCTTCTTGCAGTTTTTTCAGTTCGGCGAGTTCCATCTCGCGACTGATGTCGGTCTTGACTTGGTTGACGTAGCGCTGCGCCTTGCCGACCCAGTCGCCCACGGTGCGCGCGACCTTGGGCAGCCGCTCGGGGCCGAGCACGACCAGCGCCACCGCGCCGATCATCGCCAGTTCGCCAAAACTGAAATCGAGCATGACGGTTGAGCGTTTAGCGTTCAGCGCCGGGCGCCGCGGGGCGGCCACCCAAGCGCATCGCCCAACTCCGACCGCTCAACCCAGGATCAGGACTTTTCCTTGGCCTGCACGTCGATGGTCTGGCCGGCCGCGACCTGCTTGGCGGCATCGTCGACCTTCTTGTTGGCCTCGGCGGTGCCGCCTTCGGTCATGCCTTCCTTGAAGCCCTTGATCGCGCCGCCCAGATCCTTGCCGATGTTCTTGAGCTTGCTGGTGCCGAAGACCAAGATGATCACCAGCAGCACGATCAGCCAATGCCAAATCGAAAAGCTACCCATTTGCGCACTCCTATAAACGTTTCCACGGGCGCGGACCGCCCAGCACGTGAATGTGCAAGTGATAAATCTCTTGTCCGCCGTCCGGGCCGTTATTGACGACGACACGGAAACCGTCCGATGCGCCTTGTTCTCGTGCCAGCCGCGGTGCGAGGAACAACATTCTACCCAACAGCGCCTCGTGCCGGGCATGGGCGTCGCCAAGGTGGGCGAAGTGCTCGCGCGGCACCATCAGCAGGTGCACGGGAGCGGCCGGGTGAATGTCCGGGAAGACGACGAGTTCGTCGTCTTGGTAGATGAACTTCGCCGGAATCTGGCCGGCGACGATCTTGCAGAAGATGCAGTTGGGGTCGGGCGGGTTTTTCATCCTTCACGCTCCCTGGCCTTGCGCAAGGCCTTTTCTTCGATGCCGGAGGTGCCGGCGCGTCGTTCGAGTTCCGCCAACACGTCGGCGGGTTTGAGTCCAAACTGCGCGAGCAGGATCATGCAGTGAAACCAGAGGTCGGCGACTTCCGCCACCAGCGGCTCGCGCGCACCGCCGTGCTCGGCGTCCTTGGCGGCCATCACGGCTTCGGTCGCCTCTTCGCCCACTTTCTTGCACACCGCGTCTGGCCCCTTGGCAAGCAGCCGCGCGACGTAGGACTTCTCCGCGTCGTCGCCCTTGCGGGACTCGATCACCTGGGCTAGCCGGTGCAGGACGTCGTCGCTCATTTTCTGTAGATCAGTTCCGGGTCTTTGAGCACGGGATCGACCGTCTGCCAGGCGCCATCTTCCAGCCGCCGATAGAAGCAACTTTCCCGCCCGGTGTGGCAAGCGATGCCGCCCGCTTGCCGCACGCGGTACAGCACCACGTCGCCGTCGCAGTCGAGCCGCACTTCGGCCACCTGTTGCCGGTGGCCGGACTCCTCGCCCTTGCGCCACAGCCGGTTGCGCGAACGCGACCAATACACGGCCTGGCCGGAGCTTGCTGTCTCGCGCAGCGCCTCGGCATTGGCCCAGGCAACCATCAGCACGCGGCTGCTTTCGGCGTCCTGCGCGATCGCCGGCACCAGCCCTTGCGCGTCGAAGCGGACTTCGGCCAGCCAGTCGCTCATTCGAGCCTCATCGCGATCCCCTGCACGGCCAGATACTCCTTGGCCTGCCGCACGGTGAACTCGCCGTAGTGGAAGACGCTGGCTGCCAGCACCGCATCGGCACCGCCCAGCGCGATCCCATCGGCCAGATGCTGAAGGTTACCGACTCCGCCCGAGGCGATCACCGGCACGGTCACGGCGTCGGCCACCGCGCGGGTCAGTTCGAGATCGAAACCGATGCGCGTGCCGTCGCGGTCCATGCTGGTGAGCAGCATTTCGCCGGCACCGAGTTCCGTGACGCGGCGTGCCCAGTCGATCGCATCGATCCCCGTCGGGGTGCGGCCGCCGTGGGTGTAGACTTCCCACTTGGCGTTGGCGTCGTCCGCCACGCGACGGCGGGCATCGATGGCCACCACGATGCACTGGGAGCCGTAGCGCGCGGTGGCTTCGCCGATCAGCGCCGGGTTCTGCACGCCAGCGGTGTTGATCGAAACCTTGTCCGCGCCGGCGTTGAGCAGCCGCCGCACGTCTTCGACCTTGCGCACGCCGCCGCCGACGGTCAGCGGGATGAATACCTGCTCGGCCACGCTCTCGATCACGTGCAGGATGATGTCGCGCGCGTCCGACGACGCGGTGATGTCTAGAAAAGTCAGCTCGTCCGCGCCCTGCTCGTCGTAGCGGCGGGCGATCTCGACCGGGTCGCCGGCGTCGCGTAGCTCGACGAAGTTCACGCCCTTGACCACACGGCCGGCGGTCACGTCCAGACAGGGGATGATGCGTTTGGCGAGCATGGTCTGAGCCGCCAAGCGGCGGCAGCGCTCAGGCGTCCAACGCCTCGACCCGCGCCAGCGCCGCCTTGAAGTCGAGCGTGCCTTCGTAGATCGAGCGGCCGAGCACCACGGCCTCCACGCCGTCGTCGCGCACGGCGAACAGGCGCTCGATGTCGCCGATGTCGTTGACGCCGCCGCTGGCGATCACCGGCACCTTGACGCTGCGGGCGAGCTCGACCGTGGCTTCGATGTTCACGCCGGAGAGCATGCCGTCGCGGCCGATGTCCGTGTACAGGATCGCCTCGACACCGTAGTCCTCGAACTTCTTGGCCAGATCGATCACGTCGTGGCCGGTGAGCTTGCTCCAGCCGTCGGTGGCAACCTTGCCGCCGCGGGCGTCGAGCGCCACGATCACGTGGCCGCCGAAGGCCGTGCAGGCATCGTGCAGAAAGCCGGGGCTTTTGACCGCGGCGGTGCCGATCACCACGTAGTGCACGCCGTCGTCGATGTAGCGCTCGACCGTATCCAGGTCGCGGATGCCACCGCCGAGTTGGATCGGAATCTCGTCTCCTACTTCGGCGACGATCTTCTTGATCGCCGCCTCATTGACCGGGCGGCCCGAGCGCGCGCCGTTCAAGTCCACCAGATGCAGCCGCCGCGCGCCCTGCTCGACCCACTGGCGCGCCATCGCCGCCGGGTCGTCGGAGAACACGGTCGCGCTCGCCATGTCGCCCTGGCGCAGGCGCACGCACTTGCCGTCTTTGAGGTCGATGGCGGGGATCAGCAGCATCTCGGATGCGCCCGAGCGGGAAGCAGTCGTCGGGTGGGTCGAGGGAGGGAGGGTGAAACTCGAAGCGGGCGCGGGCGGCGCGGAATCAAGGATTCCAGCGGGTGAAGTTCTCGTAAATCTTCAGGCCGGCGGCGGCGCTTTTCTCAGGGTGGAACTGAGTAGCGAAGATGTTATCCCGCGCGATGGCGCAGGTAAAGATGCGGCCGTACTCGGTTTCGCCGGCAGACAAGCCGGCGTCTCGCGGCTGTACGTGATAGCTGTGGACGAAGTAGAACCAACTGTTGTCGGCCACGCCCGCCCACAGCAGATGCGGCTGGCACTGGCGCACGCGGTTCCAGCCCATATGCGGCACTTTCAGGCGCGTGCCATCGGGACGCTGCATGTCGGCATCGCGAAAGCGGACGACGCTGCCGGCAAAAATGCCCAGCCCCGGCGTACGCGCACCGGGCGTGCGCGACTCTTCGGAATCCTCCAGCAGCATCTGCTGGCCGATGCACACACCGAGCAATGGCTTGCTCGCCGCCGCGCGGCGCACTGCGTCTTCCAGCCCCGCCGCGCGCAGATAGGCCATGCAGTCCGGCATTGCGCCCTGGCCGGGGAAGACCACGCGATCCGCCGTATCGACCTCGGCCGCCGTGGTGGCGATGCGCACCGATTCCTTCGGCGCGACGTGCTCGAGCGCCTTAGCCACCGAGCGCAGGTTGCCCATGCCGTAGTCGACGATGGCAATCATGGCCGCTGTCCGTGATCCGTGATCCGTTGTCTGTTGACCCCCTCCCCCGCGCGCGGGGGAGGGCTGGGGTGGGGGAGTGAACCTCGCGCTATGGCAGGCTCAGGCCGTAAGGGTGCCCTTGGTGGACGGCACCACACCCCCAGCGCGCGGATCGACTTCGACCGCCATTCTCAGCGCACGGGCGAAAGCTTTGAACACCGTCTCGCACTGGTGATGCGCGTTCTCGCCGCGCAGGTTGTCCACGTGCAGCGTCGCCAGCGCATGATTCACGAAGCCCTGGAAAAACTCGTGCGCCAGATCGGTGTCGAAGCCGCCGATCATCGCCCGCGTGAACGGTACCTGCCACACCAGCCCCGGCCGGCCGGACAGGTCGATCACAACGCGCGACAACGCTTCGTCGAGCGGCACGTACGCGTGCCCGTAGCGGCGCAGACCCGCCTTGTCGCCCAGCGCGCGGGCGACCGCCTGGCCGAGCGCGATGCCCACGTCCTCGACCGTGTGGTGGCCGTCGATGTGCAGATCGCCCTTGGCCTCGACGGTCAGGTCGAGCGCGCCGTGGCGGGCGATCTGGTCGAGCATGTGGTCGAAGAAGCCGATCCCGGTGGCGATCTGCGAACGGCCGCTGCCGTCGAGGTTCACCACGACGCGGATCTGCGTTTCTTTGGTGTTGCGGACCACTTCCGCGCTGCGCGTGCTCATGGCGCTACTTTAGCGCGGTGACAAGCGCGGCGAGAAAGGAGCGGTTCTCTTCCGGCGTGCCCACCGTCACGCGCAGGCAGCCGGCCAGCAGTGGGTGCATGCGGCTGACGTTCTTGATCAGGATGCGCTGCTCCTTCAGCCGCGCGAACACGCCATCGGCATCGGCCACCCGGAAGAGGATGAAGTTGGCCGCCGAATCGAAGGCGGTTATGCCCGCCAGTGCGCGCAGCGCAGTGAGCAGATGCGCGCGCTCCGTCCGCAATGTGGCCGCCTGCTCGTCGAGCAGCGGCAAGTGGTCGAGCATGAAGTCCGCCGCGGCCAGCGTCAGCACGTTGACGTTGTACGGCGGGCGCAGCTTGTCGAACTCGGCGATCCACCCCGGGTCGCCGGCCAGATAGCCCAAGCGGATGCCGGCCAGCCCGAGCTTGGACAGCGTACGCAGCACCAGCAAGTTGGGCCGCGCGGCCAGCTGCGGCATCCAGGTGTCCAGCGCGAAGGGCAGATAAGCCTCGTCCAACACCACCAGCCCCGGCGCGGCATCGAGCACCGCCTCCACCGTCGCGCGGTCGAACAAATTGCCGGTCGGGTTGTTGGGCCAGGAGATGAAGATCACCGCCGGCCGCTCGCGCTCGATGGCGGCGAGCAGTGCCTCGCGGTCGAGCGAGAAATCCGCCGCCAGCGGCACGCCGACAAAGCGGCAGCCGTCGAAGCGCGCGCTCATCTCGTACATCACGAAGCTCGGCCAGGGCGACAGCACCGCCGCACCCGGCCTGGCACAGGCCTGGATCACGAGGTGGATCAGCTCATCCGAGCCGTTGCCGAGCAGCAGCGCCATACCGTCCGGCACGCCCATCGCATGCGCCAGCCGCGCCTTGAACTCCACGGGATTGGCGGGCGGATAGCGATTGACTGCCACCCGCGCCAGCCGCGCCCCCAGATCGACCACCAGCGCGTCCGGCAAGCCGAAGGGGTTTTCCATCGCGTCGAGCTTGATCATCCCGGCGGCGGAAGGCACCGGGTAGGCGCCGATGGCGCGTACGTCGTCGCGGAGGATTGAGAGGTCGGGTTTCATCGGCAAAAGATTCGTGCGTCAACCCGCCGCCAGCGGATCGATCACGCGCAGGGCGTCGAATCGGCGAAAGTCCCGATCATGCGTGTACAGCGTTCGCACGCCGTGCTCCAGCAGCAGCGCGGCGATCTGCGTGTCCGGCACCGCATTGCCGCGCGGCAGCGACCCGCCGGCCGCCTGACGGAACGCTTCCCAAAAACCATCTGCCTCGCCGAGCATGTGCACATGAGGCAGCGCGATCAAGGCTTCGACGTTGGCCATCGCCTCGGCCGGCGCCAGCGGCGCCGAGAAGATGCGCGGATGTGTGGCGATGCGCAGATACGCCATCACCGCGGGCCACGGCAGGCAGCAGATTTCCGGCCCGGCGGCGCAGTCGGCAACAAAGCGCGCTGCTTGCTCGTGCAGCGGGCTGCCCCGGTCGGACGCATACAGCAAGATGTTGGCGTCGACGGCGAAGCTCATGGCCGCTCGTTGAGCGCGTCGAGGACGGCGTCCTTGTCGGCCAGATCGATGCGCGCACCCATCGGCCGGCTGATCCAGCGAAACGCCGGTGCCGCTTTCGCGCTTTGCCGTTTGGCAAGCGCTTGCGCCAGCAACTCGGAGGCGAGCGTGCCGACGGCCTTACCTTCGGCTTTTCCCAGGCGCTTCAACTGCTTCAGCACTGGGTCGGCGATGTCGAGGGTGGTGCGCATGGATTGTGGATCGAAGAGATGCGTGATGCGCAAAAGAATAGCATCGCGCATAGATCCGAGAGTTTGCCGCTATGGATTTGCCGCAGCGGGAACCGCCGCCCGCGTGGCCGATACGCCGCCGGAGCAGAAAAGGAGCGCCAGCCGACGCGGCGCGGAGGCCAGATTGAGCGCTGCCCTCGTCCTTAGCCGACTTCGGCCTTGGCCTCACCCTGCGCGATCAAGCGACTGACGCGCGACACCGACAACCCGGTGGCCCGCGCGATCGCGGTTTGCGTGTAGCCGCCTTCGCGATACGCGCGCCGGATGCCGCTGTCGCAGTCGGCGCCGTTCAGGTAGGACTCCAGTGGCCGCGCCGCCGACGCTCGGCGCTGGGCGCGTGGCACTTCCACCGACGCCGGGCGCCCGAACCGCGCCTGCATCTGCGCGGCAAACTCCGGCGAGCCCAAGTAAATCTGCCCGACCAGCGCCTCGGTCCACAGTGCCGCGTCGCGGCCCGCGTTGACGTAGCCGGCGTAGGCCGCCGGCCCGTCCCGGCGCGGCGCGCGCGGTGCCAGCCGCTGGTGCAGTTCCCGGCTGTTGAGCCACGGCGGGCCATCCGCAAGGCCGGCGTGCGCCCGGTAGCTGCTCCACGACCAGTCCTGCGCGCGGGCCGCCAGCGCCGCCCGCACGGGGTTCAAATCGACGTAACGGCACACGGCCAGGAAGTAAGCGTCGCGATCGACCAGGATCGCCTTGAACCGCCCCTGGAACAAGTGACCGACCTTGCGGTGGCGGCGGTTGAAGTGCTGTGTGTACACCCCGTTGACGTGCCGCATCAGCCGCGACAAATTGGGCCGGCGGGTCTGCAGCACGAAGTGGCAGTGATTGCCCATCAGGCAGTAGGCAAAGGCTTCGGCGTCGAAGCGCTCCAGCCCCTGCGCGAGTACGTCGAGCAGCGCCTGACGGTCGGCGTCGTCGACGAAGATCGGCTCGCGCCGGTCCCCGCGCGCCGTCACGTGGTACAGCGCGCCTTCGAATTCAAGCCGCAGCGGACGGGACACGCACCCAGACTACGCGCATAGGAGGCAAAAGGCAAGACCTGACCCCTCGCACCCATGCCCCTCGCACCCATTCTCGTGGCTCTGGCCGAGATTGTTGCGGCTCGCGCGCATGCCGTAGTGCTCGCACAGCTCGCGGTACCGTCTCGTCAGCTCTTCGTGCTCGGCCAGATTGTTGAACGCCGCCGACAGGCTGTCGGTGCGGTGCTCCTCGGGCACGCCGCCGGCCATCCACAGCGCGTCCTGCAGCCCCGCAGTCAGCGCCTGGAAGCTCTCGCCGCCGAGAACCACGCGAGCGTGGCGCCAGCCACTGTGGGCGAAGGTGAACTGGTACAGCCGGTGCGGCAACGCGATGCCGGCGATGCTGATACCTAGCTCGTCGGCGACGGTGAAGTCGGACAGGCCGAGCCTGCCTGGCGGATGTTCCTGGGCGAAGAAGATCTCGCGCTCGTCGCCGTTCTCGGCTCGCCACTGCCGTACCCGGCGCTGCAGGGTCCGCAGTACCGACTCATCGAAGCGTTCGGGATGGCGGCGTTGCAGCTCTTCGAGCACCGTGATGGCCATCAGCGTCGGCGCGGCGCTGAGCATCGGCACGACCTCGACGTCCCACACTTCGCTGAGCGGATCGGCGCGCGTGCGCCAGTGTCGCGGTGGACGCTGCGAAGGCAACGTCACTGTGGATTCGATGCGCCTGGCGCTGCTCACGCTGATGCCTGTCTTGGCCGCGGCAGCCTCCTGCGTGTGCTTGCCGCGCAGTTCCTTGTACTTGGTCACTTGTAGGTCCGTTATGCGATTGCCGGGCACCGTGGCTGCCTCCTCCTGAGAGGCAAACCACTGTAGGGCCCAACCGCAAAACGCACGCCCGGCGGCGTGCGTCAACCGCTCAAGATAGTTGTCGTCGACCGGTCAAGATAATTGTCGTCCGCCATCACGCCGCGTTTCTTCCCGCGCGGCGTATCGCGGCCAAGACGCCGGATCGGTCCGCAGCTGGCGTCCGATCCAGTGCACCAGCGATACCGGCACCGAGGCATCGGGGAGCAACCCCTGCCCGGCGTGTATCGTGCCCTCGTCTTCCTCATTTCCGACCTCCTTGCCCAAATTGAACCACGCA
>JAJTHJ010000269.1 GCA_021298875.1 Burkholderiales bacterium
CCGTTGAAGATCGGGTCGTCGAGGATGAAGAGCGCGCCCAGCATGGCGGCCAGCGCGGTCAGCACGATGGGCTTGGCGCGGGTGGCGGCGGCGTCGATGGTCGCTTGCCGCAAGTCCGCGCCCTCGGCTATTCGCTGGTGGATGAAGTCCACCAGCAAAATCGAGTTGCGCACGATGATGCCGGCCAGCGCGATCATGCCGATCATCGAGGTCGCCGTGAACTGGCTGCCCAACAGCGCATGCCCCGGCAGCACGCCGATGAGGGTGAGCGGAATCGGCGCCATGATGATGAGCGGCGTCAGATACGAGCGGAACTGCGCGACCACCAGCAGGTAAATGAGGATCAGCCCCACGCCATAGGCCATGCCCATGTCGCGGAAGGTCTCGTAGGTGATCTGCCATTCGCCGTCCCACTTGAGTCCAAACGCCGCGTAGGGGTTGGACGGCTGCTTGATCCAGTATTCGTTAAGCGCCAACCCGCCCGGAGCTGCCACTTTTTCAATTCCCGCGCGCAGCTTGAACATGCCGTAGAGCGGGGAGTCCTTCTTGCCCGGGCCGCCGGCCACATCGCCCACCACATACACCACCGGCTGCAAGTCCTTGCGGTAGATCACCGTCTCGGCGGGCAGCGTGACGGGCTTGACCAGTTCCGCCAGCGCGACCTCGTAGCTCTTGCCGGCGCTGTCGGTACCGCGCAGGCGCAGCTTCAGCACATCGTCCAACCGCCCTTGCTGCTCGGACGCCAGCCCCACGCGCACCGGCACCGCGTACTTGGCAACACCGTCGTGCAGCGGCGTGATGTCGGCGCCGCCGAGCGCCAGTTGCGCGGCGCGCACCACGTCGGCGGCGGCGATGCCGTACTGCGCGGCCTTGGCCTCGTCCACGCGGAGCACGATGCGGCTGGCCTCGTCCAGCGTGCTGTCGTCGATGGCGACCGTGTCCGGCGTGGCCTCGAACACCTCGCGCACGTCCTTGCCGAGCTTGACCATCGCCGCGTAGTCGGGGCCATAGATCTCGGCCACGATGGGGCTCAACACCGGCGGGCCGGGCGGCACTTCGACGACCTTGATGTCGGCCTTGTGCTTATTGGCGATCGCCTGCAACGCCGGCAGCGCGGCCTGCGCGATCTCGTGGCTCTTGCGGCTGCGCGCGTGCTTGTCGGCCAGGTTGACTTGCAAGTCGCCGACCTCGCCGCCGGTGCGCAGGTAGTACTGCCGTACCAGCCCGTTGAAGTTGATCGGCGCGGCCAGCCCCGCGTAGCCCTGCACGTTCTGCACCTCGGGTACCTTGGCGAGTTCGGCGGCCAGTTCGCGCAGCACGGCGTCGGTCTTCTCGACCGCGGTGCCGGTGGGCATATCCACCACCACCTGGAACTCGCTCTTGTTGTCGAAGGGCAGCATCTTCATCACGACGAGCCCCGCCGGCACCAACGCGACCGACAGCAGGATCGCGCCAAAGATGCCGCCCGCCAGCGCCCAGCGCGCGCGCCGGCCGTCGCGACCGCGCAGGAAGGGCGTCATCACGCGCGTGAAAAACGCCGCGAGCTTCTGCGACAGCTTGTCCCCCGCCGCCGGCGCCTGCGCACCGTGGTGGCGCGCGATCAGCCGCAGCGCCATCCACGGCGTGACCACAAAGGCCACTGCCAGCGAGATCAGCATGCCGAGCGAAGAGTTGATCGGGATCGGCGCCATGTACGGCCCCATCAGGCCGGAGACGAAGGCCATCGGCAGCAGCGCCGCAATCACCGTCAACGTGGCGAGGATGGTCGGGCCGCCGACTTCATCGACCGCGCGCGGGATCATCGCGGTCGGGTCGTCGTGGTCGAACTGGCTGCGGCGGTGGATGTTTTCCACCACCACGATGGCGTCGTCGACCAATATGCCGATCGAGAAGATCAGCGCAAACAGCGACACACGGTTCAACGTGAAGCCCCAGGCCCAGGAGGCGAAAAGCGTCATCGCGAGCGTCAACACGACCGCCGCACCGACCACGATGGCCTCGCGCCGGCCCAGGGTCAGCCACACCAGCGCCGCCACCGAGATCGTCGCGAAAATCGTTTTTTTTATCAGCTGGTTCGCCTTGTCGCGTGCGGTGTCGCCGTAGTTGCGGGTGACGACGACTTCGGTGTCGGCGGGAATGATCTGGCCTTTCAACTCGGCCACGCGCGCCATCACGGCGTCGGCCACGGTGGCGGCGTTTTCGCCGGCCTTTTTGGAGATGGCGATGGTCACCGCAGGCTTCTCGTCCAGCGTGCGTGCGCCGCCTTCGGCTTGCTTCACGTCGCCGTGCCAGACAAAGCGCGTCGGCACGTCCGCACCGCGCCGCACGCGCGCCACGTCGGACAGGTAAACGGGCTTGCGGTCGGTCACGCCGACGACGATGCGGCCCACGTCGTCCGCCGACGCGAAGAACTCGCCGGTGCGCACTTCCACCGTGCGGTTACCGGTCACCAGATTGCCGGCCGGCGCCGAGCTGTTGGCCGCGCGCAGCGCGCGCTCCAGATCGGTGATGGTGACGCGGTGCGCGGCCATCCGCTCGGGGTCGAGCGTCACGCGCACCACCTGATCCGGCCCGCCGCTGGTGACCACCTCGCGCGTACCGGGCACACGCTTCAACTCGATCTCCAGCGCGTGCGCGACGCGTTGCAAGTCGGCGGCCGTCGTGTCCGCGCGCGTGCCGTGCAGCGTCAGCGTAACGATGGGCACATCGTCGATGCCCTTGGGTTTGACCACGAAGTCGCCGATGCCGAGATACGCGGGGATCGCCTCGTTGGCGTAGCCGGGGCGGTTGGCGAGCAGCGTGTCGTGCAGCCGCACCAGCGCAGCGATGCGGTCTTCGCCGACCTTGAACTGCACCGTCAGCACCGCCAGCCCCGGCCGCGTGACCGAGAACACGTGCTCGATGCCGGTGATCTGCGAGACCACCTGCTCGGCCGGCACCGTGACCATGTTGTGCACGTCCGGCGCCGACGCTCCCGGAAACGGGATCAGCACATTGGCCATCGTCACGTTGATTTGCGGCTCTTCTTCCTTGGGCGTGACCAGCACCGCGAAGATGCCCATCAACAGGCCGACCAGCGCCAGCAGCGGCGTGATCTGCGTAATCAGAAACGCGCGCGCGATGCGGCCGGAGAGGCCGAGGCGTTCTTCGGCGGTGGGATGAGTCATTGCCCGCACCGGAAGGGTGAAACGTGAAACGTGAAACGTGAAACGCGGGGCACGCTTGTACTGTCATCCCGAGCGCAGCGAGCGATCTGCTGTTGAGGCGCACAGAAAGCAGGTCCCCCGCTGCGCTCGGGACGACCGCATCGGGCGGTGTACTCGCTTGCGCAAGCGCGGAGGATCATGACGCTCACTTCGCCGCCAACGGGTTCAACTGCACCCGCTCGCCCGCATCCAGTCCGGCCAGCACTTCGACCAGCCCGCCTTCCAGCGGCTGGCCGACGCGCACCTGCCGCAGCGTGACCTTGCCGTCGGCGCCGAGCACGTTGACGGCCGTCATTTCGCCGCGACGGATCAGCACGGCAGAGGGCACCACGAGCTTGGTCGCTCTGCCCACCGGCACCAGGATCTTCGCGACCGTCCCGGGCATCACGCCCGCTGGCAGCGTGGCCGGCAGATCGGCGCGGATTTCCGTGGACAGCAGCCGCGGATCGGCGGCAGGCAGCACGGTGACCTGGGTCGATTCGACCGCCGCATCCGCCGCCGGCACCAGCACGCTCACCTGCTTGACCGCATTGACGCGCGCCAGCGCGAACTGCGGGATGCTGCCCACCGCGCGCAAGGCGCTCGGGTCGTACATCTCCACGACCGGCTTGCCGGGGGCGGCGAGTTCGCCCAGTTCCATCGCACGGCGCGTAATCACGCCGTCGATCGGCGCGCGTAACTCGGCAAAGCTGCGCGAGGTGATGGCCTGCGTGCGGCCGGCTTCGGCGGCTTCGAGCGAGGCTTGCGCGGCTTTGAGGCTGGCGTCGGACTGATCGAGTGCGGCCTGGCTGATGAAGCCCCTGGCAACCAGCGCCTTGTTGCGCTCGTGATCGAGCCGCGCCCGCTCCAGCGCGGCGCGCGCCTGCGCGACGTTGGCGCTACCCGCGGCGACCTGCGCGTCGGTCTCGCGCGTGTCGATGCGCGCCAGCAACTGGCCGCGCTTTACGCGGTCGCCGGCATCGACGTAAAACGCGGTGACGGTGCCGGAGATCTGCGCCGAGACGGTGGCCTTGCGCACCGCGTCTATCACCGCATCGGCAGCGTAGATGTCGCGCACCGTGCGGTTCTCAGCCGTGACCGTGCCCTGGCCCTGTGCCAGCGCCGCGCCGGCCAGCAGGCCGGCGGCGAGCGCGAGTGTTCTGAACTGCATGGCCGATCCGACGACGAGAGGTTCGTAACGGGTCGGATTATCGGCTAGATACCCCCCAGGGTATACAGCCGGCCGTCGCGTGCGTGACGACGGTCACAGCGGCGCGCGGTAGATCGGCCGCGCTCAGGGCAGCACGCGGTCAATGGTGACGGCAACACCCTGCGCACCGACCTTGACCGGCGCCGACAGGCCTTCCAGGTCGCCCGGATTGGGCATCGGCGCGCCGGTCTTGGAGACGCGCGCGCCGACGATCACCTCGGCCGCGGTGGCCAGCGTCATGTTGGGCGACATCGCCATCGTCTCGTCCAGGGTGAACTTGGCGGGCAGATCCTTGACTTGCAGCGTCTTCATCGCCAGCGGCATGCGCGAGCCCTGGGCCGCGCGGGCGAAGACGATCACCATGTCGGTCGGCGCCGCCTTGGCCTTCAAGTCCGCGCCGAGCGTTACCGTACCGGCCACGGTGGCCTTGCCGGTGGCGGCGTCAGCACTCTTCGCGGCCGGGTCGCCCGCCGGCGCGGCAATCGGCGGATGGTCGCGCGGCAAAGGTTGGCCGGCGGCAACGGGCGGCAGCTTCCGGCTCTGCGCCAGCGGCGGCGCCGGCGGCATGCCGGCCAGTTTGCGTGCCTCGGCGATGCTGCCGGAGATCTGCTGCGCGATCGGCGCATCGGCCGGCAGACTCGCTTGCAGGCGCTCCCAATAGTCGACGGCGCCCTTGTAGTCCTGACGCTCGAAAGCCTCGGTGCCGGCGATGGCCAGCGCTTTCCACTGGGTGGGGTCGATCTTCAGAGCCTTTTCGACGAGCTTCAGCGGCTCGCCGGCGATCTTGCGGCCCTGCGCCATCGCCAATGCATCGGCCTGGTCGGCCAGCAGGTCGGCGTTGTCGGGCACCAGTTCGATCAGGCGCCCGTAGGCCCGCGCAGCCTTGTCGAACTGGCCCATCTGGTAGTAAGTGCGCGCCAGCGTGTACCAGCCGTCGACGTTCTTGGGTTCCCGTTCCAGGTGCTTTTCCAGCGTCTCGGTCAGCGCCTGCATCTGCGCCGGGTCGGCCGAGTGCGGATCGCCGCCGCCCGCGACCGCCATCAGCGCCGGATTGAGCGCCGCGGAGTCGCCAAAGCGCGCGTACATCAAGCCCGCCGCGACCGGGATCGCCAACGCCAGGGCCACGGCGATCCAGCGCGGCGCGCTGGCCGTC
>JAJTHJ010000143.1 GCA_021298875.1 Burkholderiales bacterium
CTTCATCACCTATCGCGTGCAATGGAAGCGCTTGCCCAACTGATCGCCGCCGCGCTCAATGCGGGCACGCCGCTGCTGCTGGCGGCCACGGGCATCCTGATCTGCGAGCGCAGCGGGGTGGTCAACCTCGGCATCGAAGGGATGATGCTGGTCGCCGCCGTCGTCGGCTTTGCCACCGTGCACGCGACCGGCAGCTACGGGCTGGGCTTCGTGGCGGGGGCCGGTGTCGGCATGCTGCTGGCCGGGATGTTCGCGCTGCTGGCGCTCGGTCTGCACACCAACCAGCACGCGACCGGGTTGGCGCTGGCGCTCTTTGGCGCGGGCTTGTCCGCGTTCATCGGGCTGCCTTACTCGGGCGAGAGCCTGCCGGCGCGGGCGCCGGACGGGCTGGGTGCGCTGGCCGACATTCCGCTGCTCGGGCCGATGCTGTTCGGCTACCACGCGATGGTCTATCTGTCGTGGCTGCTGGTGGCGCTGGTGTGGTGGTTTCTGTTCCGCACGCGCGGCGGGCTGGTGCTGCGCGCGGTCGGCGAGTCGCCGGCATCGGCGCAGGCGCTGGGCTATCCGGTGCGGCTGATCCGACTCGCGGCGGTGCTTTTCGGCGGCGCTTGCGCGGGGTTGGCAGGCGCGTATCTGTCCACCGTGTACACGCCGCTGTGGGCCGAGGGGATGGTGGCGGGCCGCGGCTGGATCGCGCTCGCCTTGGTGGTGTTTGCCACTTGGCGGCCGGCGCGGCTCGTCGCCGGCGCTTACCTCTTCGGCGGCGTCAGCATGCTGCAACTCAATCTGCAAGGCGCGGGAGTGCAGATCCCCTCGCAATGGCTGTCGATGACGCCGTATGTGGCGACCATCGTCGTGCTGGCGCTGATTTCGCGCAACCCGCGCTGGATCCGGCTCAATATGCCGGCATCGCTCGGCAAGCCCTTCAACCCGAACGGCTGACCGGCCCGGCGTGACATCTCGTCACAAACGCTGCAACGTGTTGATTTGTTTGGGCGCGTGACGTAAGTCTCTACAAAAAGTTCTAGGAATTTTCGGCCTCGGCACCTAGAATCGCGGCCTGTTGCGGTGCAATAGCCCACCATGCCGGTCAGCTTTCCCAACTCGCCGTTCGAGCTTCATGAGCCGTTTGCTCCCGCCGGGGATCAGCCGGAGGCGATCGCACGCCTGACCGAAGGGCTCAACGATGGTCTCGCGGCGCAGACCCTGCTGGGCGTGACAGGCTCCGGCAAGACCTACACGCTCGCGCAGGTGATCGCGCGCATCGGCGCGCCGACGCTGGTGCTCGCACCCAACAAGACGCTCGCCGCGCAGTTGTACGCAGAGATGCGCGAGTTCTTCCCGAACAACGCGGTCGAGTACTTCGTCTCCTACTACGACTACTACCAGCCCGAGGCCTACGTGCCCTCGCGCGACCTGTACATTGAGAAGGACAGCAGCATCAACGAGCACATCGAGCAGATGCGCTTGTCGGCGACCAAGAGCCTGCTGGAGCGGCGCGATGCGGTGATCGTTGCCACCGTCTCCGCCATATACGGCATTGGCAACCCGTCGGACTACCACGCGATGGTTCTGACGCTGCGCGTGCACGACCGGATGAGCCAGCGCGATCTGATCGCGCGCCTGACGGCGATGCAGTACCGCCGCAACGAGACCGAGTTCCTGCGCGGCACCTTTCGCGTGCGCGGCGACACGATCGACATTTTCCCGGCCGAGCACGCCGAACTCGCGGTGCGCGTCGAGTTGCTCGACGACGAAATCGAGAGCCTGCAACTCTTCGACCCGCTGACCGGCCGTATCCGCCAGAAGCTGCCGCGCTTTACGGTCTATCCGTCGTCGCACTACGTGACGCCGCGCGAGACGGTGCTGCGCGCGATCGAGACGATCAAGGTGGAGCTGAAAGACCGCCTGGCCGAACTCGTTGCCGCCGGCAAGCTCGTCGAAGCGCAGCGGCTGGAGCAGCGCACCCGCTTCGACCTCGAAATGATGGGTGAGCTGGGTTTCTGCAAGGGCATCGAGAACTACACCCGTCACTTGTCGGGAGCGATGCCCGGGGAGCCGCCGCCGACGCTGATCGACTACCTGCCGGCCGACGCGCTGATGGTGATCGACGAATCGCACGTCACCATCCCGCAACTGGGTGGCATGTACCGCGGCGACCGCGCGCGCAAGGAAACGCTGGTCGAGTTCGGCTTCCGTTTGCCTTCGGCGCTGGACAACCGGCCGCTGCGCTTCGACGAGTTCGAGCGCAAGATGCGTCGCTGCATCTTTGTCTCCGCCACGCCGGCCGACTTCGAGCGCGAGCGCAGCTCACAGATCGTCGAGCAGGTGGTGCGGCCGACCGGCTTGGTTGATCCGCAACTGGAAGTGCGCCCCGCACGCACGCAGGTGGACGACGTGCTGTCCGAGATCGCGCTGCGCGTGGCACGCCGCGAGCGGGTGCTGATTACCACGCTCACCAAGCGGATGGCC
Organism: Burkholderiales bacterium; assembly: GCA_021298875.1. Taxonomy (GTDB): domain Bacteria; phylum Pseudomonadota; class Gammaproteobacteria; order Burkholderiales; family Burkholderiaceae_F; genus JAJTHJ01. The sequence continues at coordinate 2,473 of JAJTHJ010000143.1, forward strand.
GAGGACCTGACCGCCTTCCTCGACGAGCACGGCGTCAAGGTGCGCTACCTGCACTCCGACGTGGATACCGTCGAGCGGGTGGAGATTATCCGCGACCTGCGCGCCGGCGTGTTCGACGTGCTGGTCGGCATCAACCTGCTGCGCGAGGGGCTGGATCTGCCCGAGGTATCGCTGGTGGCGATCATGGATGCGGACAAAGAGGGTTTCCTGCGCTCGGCGCGCTCGCTGATCCAGACCGTCGGCCGCGCGGCGCGCAACCTGAACGGCAAGGCGATCCTGTACGCGGACGTGGTCACCGACTCGATGCAGGCCGCCATCGGCGAAACCGATCGCCGCCGCGCGAAGCAGACCGAGTACAACCGCGTGCACGGCATCGAGCCGCGCGGCGTGCACAAGGAAGTGCGCGAGCTGATCGACGGCGTGTTTGACCCGGCCAAGGCCGAGTTGAAAGCCGTGGCCAGCGCCGCCAATTACGAGACGATGTCCGAGAAGCAGGTGGCGCGCGAGATCAAGCGGCTCGAAAAGCAGATGTTCGAGCACGCCAAGAACCTGGAATTCGAGAAAGCCGCCAAGGTGCGCGACCAGTTGGCCGCGCTGCGCGAGCAGGTTTTTGGCGGCGGCAGCGGCAATGTGGTGCCGCTGGTCGGCGGCAAGGCGGCCTGAGCGCCGCTTGGCAGATTTTGGGAACGTTTTTGACTCTGTATTGACCTAGAACCAGCTTCCGACGGCGATCCCGCCGGGAGCTATAGAGCGGGCAGCTGAACGCCGGCCCGAAGAGAAAGGCGCGTGACGATCATGACCAAGGTGCTCTTCGTTTGCATGGGCAACATTTGCCGCTCGCCCACGGCGCAAGGCGTGTTCCGCAAGATGGTCGCGGACGCCGAGATCGAGGACATGGTGGTCATCGAATCCGCCGGCACGCACGCCTATCACGTGGGCGAGCCGCCCGATCAGCGCGCGGTCGAAGCCGCGTCCCGGCGTGGTTACACCATCGGCGACCTGCGCGCCCGCCAAGTCGCGCAGGATGATTTTCGCAAGTTCGATTTGATCCTGGCAATGGACTGGGAGAATCTCGCGCTGCTGCAACAGCAGTGCCCGCGCCAGTACAAGCACAAGCTGCACCTGCTGATGCGCTACGCCGGCGAACACGACGCCGCGACCGTGCCCGACCCGTACTACGACGGGCCGGAAGGCTTCAACACCGTGCTCGATTACGTCGAAGACGCCTGCCAGGGTCTGCTCGACGTGGTGCGCAAGCGCGCCACGATGTACGCAGCGGCGTAAGCGTTGCGGGCCGCCAGTGCCAAGCGCCGCGGCGTCCCCGCGGCGCTTTCTTTTTGGGTTACACGATAGAAGTTGACCGTTTTTGTCGGATAGCCTAGTATTCCCACCGAGTTACTCGGATTTGCCCGTCCGACGGGCACCACAAGGCACTCCGACCATGAGACTGACCACCAAAGGCCGCTTCGCCGTCACGGCAATGATCGACTTGGCGCTGCGCCAGCACAACGGCCCCGTCACGCTGGCGAGCATCAGCCAGCGGCAGCGCATTTCGCTCTCCTACCTGGAGCAACTGTTCGGCAAGCTGCGCCGGCACGAACTCGTCGCCAGCACGCGCGGCCCCGGCGGCGGCTACAAGGTGGGCCGGCCGCTGAAGGAAATCTCGGTGGCCGACATCATTTACGCCGTGGATGAGCCGCTTGACGCCACCAACTGCGGCGGCAAGGAAAATTGCACGCACGAAGAGCAGCGCTGCATGACACACGACCTGTGGGCCAGCCTGAACCGCGTGATCGTCGACTATCTCGATTCGATCACGCTGCAAGACCTGGCCGATGAGCAGCGCAACAAACAGGGCCACCGTGTGGCGAGCCCGAGCGTGATGCTCGACTCGCGTGGCCGCCTGCCGAGCGTGGGCGAGTTGCCGGCACCGATGGGAGCCATGCGATGAAACTGCCGCTTTACCTCGACTACTCCGCTACGACGCCGGTCGACCCGCGCGTCGTGGACAAGATGGTGCCGTGGCTGTACGAGCACTTCGGCAACCCGGCCTCGCGCAGCCACGCCTTCGGCTGGGAGGCGGAGAAGGCGGTCGAAGAAGCGCGCGAGAACGTCGCCGCGCTGGTCAATGCCGATCCGCGCGAGATCGTCTGGACTTCGGGCGCGACCGAGTCGATCAATCTCGCGCTCAAGGGTGTCGCGCACTTCTACAAGGACAAGGGCCGCCACCTGATCACGGTGAAGACCGAGCACAAGGCCACGCTCGACACGATGCGTGAGCTGGAGCGCGAAGGTTACGAGGTCACTTACCTCGACGTGCAGGACAACGGCTTGCTCGATCTGGACGCCTTCCGCGCCGCGCTGCGCCCGGACACGATTTGCGCCTCGGTGATGCTGGTCAACAACGAGATCGGCGTGATCCAAGACATCCCGACCATTGGCGAAATCTGCCGCGAGCGCGGCATCGTCTTCCATGTGGACGCCGCGCAGGCCACCGGCAAGCTGCCGATCGATCTGGTGCAACTGAAGGTCGATCTGATGTCCTTCTCCGCGCACAAGACCTACGGGCCGAAGGGCGTGGGCGCGCTGTACGTGCGGCGCAAGCCGCGCGTGCGGCTGGAAGCGCAGATGCACGGTGGCGGCCACGAGCGCGGCCTGCGCTCGGGCACGCTCCCCACGCACCAGATTGTCGGCATCGGCGAGGCGTTTCGCCTGGCGCGGCTGGAGATGCCCACCGAGATCGAGCGCATCCGCATGCTGCGCGACCGGCTGTTGCGTGGCCTCACGCAGATCGAGGAGGTCTACGTCAACGGCGACATGACGCAGCGCGTCGCGCACAACCTGAATATGAGCTTCAACTTCGTCGAGGGCGAGTCGCTGATCATGGCGGTCAAGGACATCGCGGTGTCCTCGGGCTCGGCCTGCACCTCGGCGAGCCTGGAGCCGTCGTACGTGCTGCGCGCGCTCGGTCGCAGCGACGAGCTGGCGCACAGCTCGATCCGCTTTACCCTCGGCCGCTTCACCACCGAGCAGGAGGTCGACTATGCGGTCGAGCTGCTCCAGCGCAAAGTGGCCAAGCTGCGCGAACTGTCGCCGCTGTGGGAAATGCATCAAGAGGGCATCGATCTGAACACGGTGCAATGGGCGGCGCACTAGCCGCGCAGAATTGAGGAGTACGCAAATGGCATACAGCGAAAAAGTCATCGACCACTACGAAAACCCGCGCAACGTCGGCTCCTTCGACAAGAGCGACGACTCGGTCGGCACCGGTATGGTGGGTGCGCCCGCCTGCGGCGACGTGATGAAGCTGCAAATCAAGGTCGGCGCCGACGGCACGATCGAGGATGCGCGCTTCAAGACCTACGGCTGCGGCTCGGCGATTGCGAGTTCGTCGCTCGTCACCGAGTGGGTCAAGGGCAAGTCGCTCGACGACGCGATGAAGATCCGCAACACCGACATCGCCAGCGAGCTGGCGCTGCCGCCGGTGAAGATCCACTGCTCGATCCTCGCCGAGGACGCGATCAAGGCGGCCGTGCAGGACTACAAGGCCAAGCACGGCCAGGCCGTCGAAGAAAAGAAGGCGGCGTGAAGCCGCAGCGGGAGGGCAGGGCGATGGCCGTCACTTTGACCGAACGCGCCGCGCAGCACGTCAGCGATTTTCTCGCGCGGCGCGGCAAGGGGCTGGGCCTGCGGCTGGGTGTGCGCACGACCGGTTGCTCGGGCATGGCGTACAAACTCGAGTACGCAGATGCCGCGCAAGCCGACGATGCGACCTTCGAAAGCCACGGTGTGAAGGTCTTCATCGACCCCAAGAGCCTGCCGTATCTGGACGGCACGGAACTCGACTTCGTGCGCGAGGGCTTGAACGAAGGCTTCAAGTTCAACAATCCGCAGGAGAAGGATCGCTGCGGTTGCGGCGAGTCGTTCCGCGTATAGGCGCTGTCTCGTCGTTTCCGCGCAAGCGGGAACCCAGTGCCGTTAGCCCGCGTGCTTGGGTTCCCGCTTGCGCGGGAACGACAAAACCTTTTCCGCAATGCCCGCCCAACCCGACTACTTCAGCCTGTTCCAGTTGCCGGCGCGCTTTGCGCTCGATCTGGATGCGCTGGAGCAGTCTTACCGCAGCGTGCAAGCGCAGGTGCATCCCGACCGCTTCGGCGCCGCCAGCGGCGCCGAAAAGCGCGTGGCGATGCAGTGGGCTGCGCATGCGAACGAGGCAGTCGGCACCTTGCGCTCGCCCGTGAAGCGCGCCGCGTATCTGTGCGAACTGCATGGCGTGCCGATCGCGGCGGAGTCCAACACGGCGATGCCGGCCGCGTTTCTGATGCAGCAGATGCAGTGGCGCGAGGCCCTGGAAGAAGGCGCCGATCGACCCGCGCTCGAGAGGCTGCGCGCCGACGTGGACTGCGTGCGCGCCGAACTGTTGGCGCAGTTGTCCGACGCGCTCGATGTGCGCGCCGACTACGCGGCGGCGGCTGCGCTGGTGCGGCAGTTGATGTTCGTCGAGAAGTTCGCGGCGGAAGTGACGCAGGCGCAAGAAGCGCGCGACGCTCCGACCCAATAAGGCCCGCGATGTCCCTCCTCCAAATCGCCGAACCCGGCCAGTCGGCCGCGCCGCACCAGCACCGGCTGGCGGTGGGCATCGATCTGGGCACCACCAACTCCCTGGTCACCACCGTCCGCCACGGCCTGCCGGACGTGATCGCGGACGAGCAAGGCCGCGCGCTGCTGCCCTCGGTCGTGCGCTATCTGCCCGACGGCACGGTCCAGGTCGGGGCGGCGGCGCAGGCGCGGCAGTCGAGCGACCCGCGCAACACGATCGTCTCCGTCAAGCGTTTCATGGGGCGCGGCGTGCGCGACGTTGCGCACATCGAAAACCTGCCCTACGACTTCGTCGATGCTCCGGGCATGCTCCAGTTGCGCACGGTGGCTGGCGTGAAGAGTCCGGTCGAGGTCTCGGCCGAAATCCTCAAGCTGCTGCGCGCACGCGCCGAGGCCGCGCTGGGTGGCGACTTGCTGGGTGCGGTGATCACCGTGCCCGCGTACTTCGACGATGCGCAGCGCCAGGCCACGCGCGATGCGGCGCGGTTGGCCGGCTTGAACGTGCTGCGGCTGCTCAACGAGCCGACGGCCGCCGCGGTCGCCTACGGCTTGGACAACGCGGCCGAAGGCATCTACGCCGTCTACGACCTGGGTGGCGGCACCTTCGACATCTCGATCCTCAAGTTGAGCAAGGGCGTATTCGAAGTGCTCGCCACCGGTGGCGACTCCGCACTCGGCGGCGACGACTTCGACCACCGCCTGTACTGCTGGGCGCTGGAGCAGGCCAATCTCTCGCTGCTGCCGCCGGAGGATCAGCGGCTGCTGACGGTCAAGGCGCGCGCGGCCAAGGAAGCTCTGTCCGCCAAGCCCACGGCCACGATCCAGGCCCGCCTCACGCGCGGCCAATGGGTCAACCTGAGCGTCGGCGCGGAGGCCTTTGCCGGCATGACCCAGCATCTCGTCGCCAAGACGCTGGACGCCACCCGCAAGGCGCTGCGCGACGCGCACCTGACGCCGGCGGAGGTGAAGGGCGTGGTGCTGGTGGGCGGCGCCACGCGCATGCCGCACGTGCGCCGCGCGGTGGAGGACTGCTTCGGCAAGCCGCCGCTGGCGGACATCGACCCCGACAAAGTGGTCGCCCTCGGCGCCGCGATGCAGGCCAATCTGCTGGTCGGCAACCGCGCCAGCGCGGGTGAGGACTGGCTGCTGCTCGACGTGATCCCGCTGTCGCTCGGGTTAGAGACCATGGGCGGGCTGACCGAGAAGATCATCCCGCGCAACTCGACGATCCCCGTGGCGCGGGCGCAGGACTTCACCACCTACCGCGACGGCCAGACCGCGATGGCGATCCACGTCGTACAGGGCGAGCGCGAGCTGGTCAGCGACTGCCGCTCGCTGGCGCGCTTCGATCTGCGCGGCATTCCGCCGATGGCCGCCGGCGCGGCGCGCATCCGCGTGACCTTTCAGGTCGATGCCGACGGGCTGTTGTCGGTCGCGGCGCGCGAGACCGGCAGCGGCGTGGAGGCCTCCGTCGTGGTCAAGCCGTCTTACGGGCTGGCCGACGAGGAGATCGCGCGCATGCTGCAAGAGTCCTTCGGCGCGGCCGCTGCCGACATGCAGGCGCGCGCGCTGCGCGAGGCGCAGGTCGAAGCGCAACGCTTGATCGAAGCGACCGACGCCGCGCTCGCCGCCGACGGCGACCTGCTCGACGCGGCCGAGCGCACCGCCATCGATGCGCTGGCTGCGCGGCTGCGCACGGCCGCGGCGGGCAGCGACCACCTCGCCATCAACGCCGCGCTCGATGCGCTCGGCAAGGGCACCGACGAGTTTGCCGCGCGCCGGATGGACCGCTCGATCCGCGCGGCGCTCGCCGGGCGCCGGCTGGACGAGCTCGCCGCGAGCTGACCATGCCCAAGATCACCGTGCTGCCGCACGCCGAAATCTGCCCGCAGGGTGCCGAGTTCGACGCCAAGCCGGGCGAGAGCATTTGCCGGCAGTTGCTCGACCACGGCATCGAGATCGAGCACGCCTGCGAGTTGTCGTGTGCCTGCACCACCTGCCACGTCATCGTGCGCTCCGGCGGCGAGTCGCTCAACGCGTCTGACGAAGGCGAGGACGACCTGCTCGACCGCGCCTGGGGCCTGACGCCGCAGTCGCGCCTGTCGTGCCAGGCGATCGTCGCCCACAAGGATCTGACCATCGAGATCCCGCGCTACACGATCAATCTGGCGCGGGAGAAGCATTGAGGTGACCGCCATGAAGTGGACTGACACCCTGGACATCGCCATCGCCTTGGCCGAGAAGTACCCCGACGTCGATCCGCAGTACGTGCGCTTCACCGACCTGCACCGCTGGGTGTGCGAACTGGACGGCTTTGCCGACGACCCCAACCGCTCGGGCGAGAAGATTCTGGAGGCGATCCAGCTCGCGTGGATCGACGAGGCGAGATAGTCAGAACTTCTGCGGTCGGAACACACCGACGTCGGTCGTGAACATCGCCACCGCGTAGTGCGGCGCGTACTGCGCGAGCACGTGCACGGCGAGCTTGTCGGCGACCGCCGCGTCGCAGACCACTTTCATCTCGATCGAGCGGTCGGCCTCCCAGCTGGCGCTGCGCTCGCCGCGCTCGCCGCCGCCGCGCACGTCGGCGATGGTGTAGCCATTGGCGCCAAAGGCGCGCGCGTCGCGGATCAGGCTTTTTTCCAGCGCGGCCTCGGCAATGATCACCAGCAGTTGCTTGGGATGCGTGTTCATCCTGCCCCTCCAATCCAGCGCGCGTAGTGCAGATACAGCGGCACGCCGAGCGTGATGTTGAACGGGAACGTGACGCCCAGCGCCACGCCGATCGACAGCGCCGGGTTGGCCTCCGGCACCGCGATCCGCATCGCCGTGGGCGCCGCGATGTACGAGGCGCTCGCCACCAGCGTGGCGAGCAAGGCGCTGCCGCCGACCGACAAGCCGATCGCGTGCCCGAACAGCGCGCCCACCAAGCCCAGCACCGGCGGCACCGCCAGCCCAAAGACGATCAGAAAGACGCCGGCGCGCTTGAGATCGCCCAGCCGCCCGCCGGCGACCAGGCCCATCTCCAGCAGAAAGAGCGCGAGCAAGCCCTTGAACAGATCGAGGAACAGCGGCTTGATCGGGCCGATACCGTCCGGCCCGGCGATGGCGCCGATCGCCAGCCCGCCGATCAGCAGCAGCACACTCTTGCCGACAAAGACCTCGTGCGCCAACGGGCCCCAGGCGATGCGCCGCCCGCTGCCGATACGCGCCAGCAGGATGCCGGCGATGATCCCGGGCGACTCCATCAACGCTGCAAAGAGCGGCATGTAGCTCTCCGCGGCGACGTTGTTGCGCGCGAGGAAGCTGGTGCCGACGGCAAACGTGACGATGGAGATCGAGCCGTAATGCGCGGCGATCGAGGCGGCATCCGGCCGCGCCAGCCGGCCGAGTCTGGCGAGCACCGGGAAGAGCGCAAACGGCACGGCAATGCCCAGCGCAGTGGCCGCCGCCGCCTGCGGCAACACCTGCGCGACGGGCGCCTTGGCGAGTTCGACACCGCCCTTGATGCCGATGGCGAGCAGCAGAAAGATCGACAGACTCTCGTACAGCGCCTCGGGCATGCGCAAGTCACTCTTGGCGAGCTTGGCGATGACGCCGAGGGCGAAGAAGAGGACGACGGGGTCCATGTCTGTTAACAGACGTTGTCGTTGCGCGCGGTGGTCAGGCCCTCACCCCCGCCCCTCTCCCGCTGATGCGGGCGAGGGGAGAAAACCCTC
>JAJTHJ010000027.1 GCA_021298875.1 Burkholderiales bacterium
CGGTCAGGAACAGCGACTTCGCATCCATCAGGCGCGAGAACACGAGGATCTCGTTGTCCTTCACGCCGATGTCGAGAAAGCCCTTGCGGAGGGCAGCCGCGTTCACGCCCTGCATGGTGTTCACGAATACCTGGACGGCGTGCATGAAGTCGAGGTTGTCGTACACCTTGGCGAGCGTCGCCTGGCTGGGCGCGCCGTCCCGGAAGTCGAGCACGCCGATGCGGCTCTCGACCCGGTCGGGTGTGGTGACCGAGGGCGGGATCGCCGCCGGGGCCTGCGCTGCGGCGACGCGTGCCAGTGCCAGCAGGGTGCCGGCGAGCAGGACGGCCAGAGGCTTAGCGGGTCGTTTCATCGTTCTTGCTCCTTGCTTCTTGAGCGGAAAGGTTTGGGGCGGAGGATGCGCGATGCCGGGTCGAGGCGGGTTCTGCGGACGACGACTACGCTGCCGACCGGCCACCGCAGCGCGTCGGCGGCACGCGACGCGCTGCGTCCCAAGCGACTACTGCGCTCGCCAGAAAGATGCGTCGGAATTCCGCGGCACGCCGCGGGCCAGCATGATTTCACTCTTGCGCGCCGGCGCTTGGCATTAGCGGACAGGGGCGGACGGCAGGATCGCCCACCCGCCGTTGGCGGACGCGGCATGGTCGCGCCGCCGGACCCAAGGTCGCCACGGCTTACTTCACCGGCTTACCTCGGCCGGTCGCGTCAAACCCGGTTCGACCGCAGCGCCAGGTCGGTCGCCGCCGGCAATGCCGCCAGCAGGCGGTCGAGCAGCAGCGGCACTTCCTTGACGCTGCAGACGAAGTAGCGCGCGTGCGAGGGCGGGCCCTCGCGGCCGAGTCGCGCACGTCGCTGCCGAGGTCGGAGAGCAGCCGCTCGATCGCATCCAGCGCGGCCTGACGATCGCGCGCGAGCCGGTCATGCAGCGCGATGGACTCGCGCTAGTCCTCAATCAGCACGCCGAGCGCGTGCAGCGCTACGGTGACCCGGGGCAGCGTGCAGCGATTCGCGCCGCCGCTCCGCAGGCGCGCGACCTCGCGTATCGTCGGGTGCGCAACGCGTAAGGCATCGACGGGGCCGAACGTCTGCGCAACCGGAACAAGAGCCGCACGCGAGCCCGCGTTGAGCATGCGTTCCAGGTGGTCGAGCGGCTGTGGGGCTTTACCAAGGTGTGCCAACGCGGCCCGGCCAAGAACGCCCACCGCGCCTTCGTGGCGCTGGCCAATCCGTGCCTTGCCGTTCGACGGGTCCCAGCGGTCGTGCGGCCGTAAATCGGGAAATCGCCGCCATCGATTCCGATCCCGATTTCCTGAAGCCCTTCTCTTCCGCCCATTCGACTTCATGAACGCCCAGACTCGCTTCGCAGACCTGTACTCGATGGCTTGTTCGGCCTTTCCCTGGGAGTCCGCTGCGCATGCGCGGCAACGCGCCTGGAAGTCTTCGCTGCGCCCCGCGGCACGCATTCCTTGCAGCGACCATAGAGGATCAGGTCGTGATCCTCGACCGCAAATCCCGGCGGCGCCAGCGCGGCGAGGTCGCCCGGGCAGGCGTCGACGTCGAAGACCCGCTGGCACCGCGTGCACTGGAAGTGGTGATGGTGTCGCCCGCCGGACATCTCGAAGCGTGCGTTCTCCGCCGGCAGAGCGACGGCGTTGAGACGTCCTTCGGCGAGCAGCGCCTTGAGATTCCGGTAGACGGTCGCAATGCCCAGGCCGGGGAGCGCGCGCTGCGCCGACTGGAGGATTTCCCTGGGGAGCAGCGGACGGCCGGCTCGCGAGAGGGCATCCAGGATTGCGGCGCGCTGGCGGGTGTTGCGCTCCATGTGGGGTTGCTCGGCACCGTTCGACCTTTACATGATAACAGCTTATCATTAGTATTGATAGCGTGTTCTCACGACGGCGCGGTGTTTGCCGGCGCTCCCCACTCGCAGCGAATCGCCGATGCCAAAGCGCCTGCCTGTCGCCGCCGGCTCCGAATCTCCCGGATCGGGCAACACCACTTCCTCGATCGCATCCAGCGCAAGCGCGAACGACTGCGCGTGCAAGCGGTCGGCGACAACATGAACCACACGAATCGCGACGCCCCGCCGGCCGACAACGGCGCCCACAACGCAGGCGCGCTCCGTCGGCCGCTCACGAGTGGCGGGTCCGGATCGGCGCGGGCCGCACCCGCGGCGCCTTGGGCGGGCACGCCTGGGCGACATTGATGCCACGCCTACTGGCTCGCATCGTAGGGCGCGCTTGCTTGCGGCGGACGCTGTTGACTGCATTAGCGGCTGCGCTCGTGCTGGCGCAGGCGGGCGGCCTGCAGCACCGCATAGAGCACACCGCGGCGGGAGGGTGGACGGGAGGCATCGAGCGTTGTGCTCCCAGCGCCGGAGCGTCGGACTCGGTGTCCTGCGACCACGGCGCCGACCACGTCGGCGGCACCGCGAAGCACCACTGTGTAGCGGTCGACGCGCTGGCTCTGGGGGACGGCCCGCCGCACGCGCCGCTGTCGATGCCGGCGTCGCCGCCGGTGACGGCGCGGGTTGCCGACAACCCGCGGGCGTGCCCTCGAACCGACGGGTTCCTGGCCTTCGCGGCCCGTGCTCCGCCCGCCGTTCTCTCCTGACCTATCCGTTGTCGGCCGACCGTCGCCACCCAGCGGCGTCGGTCGTCGAATCCTTTCGTATCCGTAGCGCGAGGGCGCTACCGCCGCCGAGCACACCCCGGCGGACCAGGAGAAGAGCATGCACCACCGACTCACGCGGCTCGCCGTGGCGATGGCCGCTACCTACACGCAGGTCGTGTTTGCGCAGACGACCCCCGGCCGAGAGTCCGCGCCCGACCCGTCCGTACAGACCTTGTCGCCCGTCTTCGTCACCGGCTCGCCGCTCGGCTCGAGCCTCTTCGAACTGGCCGATCCCGTCAACGTACTTCAGGGCCGCGGCTTGCTGCTGAGGCAACAGCCGACGCTCGGCGCCACGCTCGAGCAGGAAGTTGGCGTCAGCGCCACCAACTTCGGTCCGAACGCGAGCCGACCCATCATCCGCGGCCTGGGCGGCTTCGACATTCGGCTGCTCAACAACGGCATCGGCCTGCTCGACGCTTCGTCGGCTAGTCCGGACCACGCCGTGGCGGTTTCGCCCTTCGCGTTTGATCGCATCGAAGTCGTGCGCGGGCCCGCCGCGGTCATGTATGGCGGCGGCGCCATCGGCGGCGTAGTCAATACGATCGACAGCCGCATCGCCCTGCAGCCGATCGAGCGACCGTTTGCCGGCGCGGCAAGCTACCGCTACGACTCGCAGAACGACCTGAACGCCGGCGGTGCGCGAATCGACGGCGGCAACGAGCGCTTCGCCTTGCATGCCGATGCTTACGCCACCCGCAACAGCGATCTGAAGATTCCCGGCGACGCCTGGACGCCGGAGGTGCAGGCCATCCGCGGCGAAGCGGGTCCGTCCGGGACGCTGCCCAACAGCCAAGGCGAGACGCAGTCGTACGGCCTGGGTGCCACAACGTTCTTCGACGACCGCGGCTACGCCGGCCTGTCCTACAGCCGCTTCACGACCAACTACGGCACCGTCGCCGAGCCCGATGTGACGATCGATCTCGCGCAGCAGGCGTGGAATTTCTCCGGGGAACTGCGCAACGCCGTCCCCGGCTTTAACGCGGTGCGGCTCAAGTACGGCTACAACGACTACGAGCACACCGAGTTCGAGGGCAGCGAGGCCGGAACGGTATTCAAGTCGAAAGGCTGGAACCTGCGCCTGGAAGGCCTGCATGCCGCGATCGGCCCGCTCGAAGGGGCGATCGGGCTCGAAATGGCAAGTGTCGACTTCTCGGCGCTGGGCGACGAGGCCTTTGTGCCGTCGACGACGACCAAGAACATCGCTGCGTTCCTGTACGAGGAGATGCGGCGCAATGCCTGGAAGTTCTCGTTCGGGGCGCGGATCGAGAATTCCAAGATCGACGCCCAAGAGTTCACCGCAGCCGGATTGCCTGCCGATTCGGTCAGCTTTACGCCGTGGAGCGCCGCCGTGGGCACGTTCTACGCCTTCAAC
>JAJTHJ010000181.1 GCA_021298875.1 Burkholderiales bacterium
CCGCCGCGCCGGCCGCGAGCTGCGCCAACAGTTGCGGCGGGATCAATGCGGCCGCGGCGGCCAGTACCACGTCGTTCAGATCGGGCACCGAGTCCTGGTCCTTGGCGGCGTCGTTCTCTTCGTCCTGCTCCGGCTCGGGTGGCGGTGGCTCGGGCTGCTCCTCCTCGGTGGGCGCGGGCAGCCGCGTGGCGCGCGGCGCCAGCACCAGACGGGCGGCGAGTGCGGCGTCGTCTTCGCTGACCGCGTCGCGGTCGTCGAGCGCGGCGGCTGCGCGCGCGGCAGCCAGCGCCAGCAGCGGCGCGCGCAGCGAATCCACACCCAGCGCAGCGGCGGTAGCGGTCAGCGCCTCGATGATTTCGACGCCCGCCTGCACCTGCGGGTAGCGCGCGCGGGCGGCGGCGGTCTGCGCGGCGTCGGCAAAGGTTTCGATCGACGCGCCGCGCCCGAGTGCATCCAGTTCCAGATGAAACGCCAGACGGTCGCGCAGCGCGGCCGGGCAGCGCTCGTCCTCCGTTCCTTCGTCGAGCGCGAGCAGTGCGATGCGCGCCGGCAGCCGTGCCGCCAAACCATCGCGTTCGAGCGCGACTTCGCCTTGGTCGAGCGCGGAGACGAGGCGGCCAGCGAGCGCCGCTGGCAGACGCTCGGCCATCGCCACGAGCGCAAAACCGCCGTCGGCCTCGGCCAGCACACCGCGCTCGGCCACCGGTCGGCCGGCGGCGAGCGTGGCCGCGAGGTCGAGCCCGCCCAGCAAGCGGCTGTCGGCGATGTGCAGCGGCAGCCGGCGCCACGGCGCATCGGGCACCAGTGTGCGCAGCACGGCGAGCCACTGCTCGCGCAGCGGCGTGGCGCCGGCGCGCAGTGCCGCACCACCGAGGGCGTGCGGCGCCACGGCGAGCAGGGCTGCGGCGCTGGCGGCGTCGAGGGCGCGCTGCGTCGCTGCGCCGTCGTTCGTCGGCACGATCTACATCTGTCGTCCCCGCGCCAGCGGGGACCCAGAGCGGGCGCGCAAGGCCCCTGGGTCCCCGCTTGCGCGGGGACGACGAGCTATAGAGAACCGCGCCGGCGTCACGTTTATGTCACGCACCAAACGCCTCCACCAGCGCCCGCTCCACCCGCGTGGTCGAGCCGGTGTCGTCGAGCGGATTGCGCCGCAGCCGGTGGCGCAGCGCGGCCGGCGCCACGCGGCGCAGATGCTCGACCGTCACCGCCTTGGCGCCGTCGAACGCGGCCAGCGCGCGCGCCGCGCGCATCAGCGTCAGCTCGCCGCGCAGCCCGTCGGTGCCGAGCTTGATGCACAGCTGCGCGGCCTGCGTCAGCAGGTCGTCGCTCACTTGCACCTTGGGCAGCGCACGGCGCGCGGCCAGCAGCCGGCGGCGGACTTTTTCGTCTTCGGCGTCCCAGCGCGCCGCGTAGGCGGCCGGGTCGCGCTCGTAGGCATCGCGCCGCCGGACAACCTCGATCCGCGTGGGCAGATCTTCCGGCGTGCGCACTTCGACCGACAGGCCAAAGCGGTCGAGCAGTTGCGGGCGCAGTTCGCCTTCTTCCGGGTTGCCGCTGCCCACCAGCACGAACTGCGCCGGGTGGCGCACGCTGATGCCTTCGCGTTCCACCACGTTCTCGCTGCTGGCCGCCACGTCGAGCAGCAGATCGACGAGGTGATCTTCGAGCAGATTCACTTCGTCGATGTACAGAAAGCCGCGGTGCGCACGCGCCAGCAGGCCGGGTTCGAAAGCCTTCACGCCCTGCGTCAGCGCCCGCTCCAGATCGAGCGCGCCGACCACGCGGTCTTCGGTCGCGCCCAGGGGCAGATCGACCACCGGCACCGGCGCGGTGGCGGACTTGAGCTTTGTCCCCGCGCGGCATACGTCGCACAGCCCGGCCGCAGCGTCCGGCGCGCAGCCGTAGGGGCAGCCAACGACCACTTTCATCGGTGGCAAGAGCGCGGCCAGCGCGCGCACCGCGGTGGACTTGCCGGTGCCGCGGTCGCCAAAGACCAGCACGCCGCCGATGGCGGGATCGACCGCCGCGATCAGCAGCGCGAGCTTCATCTCGTCCTGGCCGACGATGGCGGAAAACGGAAACGGGTGGCGCATGGCAAGGGCTGGCGGTTGAATCGGCCCGCAGTATGCCGCGGGCTGGCCGCCCGCGCCGACGCCGGCGTTGATTTGCGGCAACATTGCGCACCGCTCGCCCGCCATAGTGCCGCCGATGCACAAGCTCCTGTTCCTCCTCTGCACGCTGCTCGCCCTGGCCTCGCCGGCGCAAGCGGCGCGCGATTGGCCGGTCGAAGTGACGCTGGCCGGCCGCGCGACCACCGTGCAGATCTACGAACCCGACCCCCTGCCGCCCGTCGAAGGCCGCGGCGCGGTGATCCTGGTGCACGGCTTCACCCGCACCCGCGCGACGATGGTCGGGCACGCGCAGGCGCTGGCGCAGGCCGGGTTCGTCGTCGTGGTGCCCGATCTGCCTTATTCACTGGACTCGCGCGACAACGCGGTGGCGCTGCGCGAGCTGCTGGAGCGGCTGCGCGAAGGCCACTTCGCGCCCAGGGTGCAGCGCCTTGTGTTGGTCGGGTTTTCCGCGGGCGGGTTGTCGGCGTTGCTGGCGTCTTCCGCGCCCGGGGTGGTCGGCTTCGTGGGGCTGGACCCGTTCGACCGGCCGAGCGGCATTGGCCTCGACGCTGCGCGCCAGTTGACCGTACCGGCCTGGCTGCTGCGCGCGCCGCCGTCGGCCTGTAACGCCTTCAGCATCGCCGCGCCCTGGGGCGGCGCGCTCAAGGGGCTGGTCGAAGACCGGGTGATCGCCGGCGCGCACCACTGCGACTTCGAGGCGCCGACCGACTGGGTCTGCCGCGTGGCCTGCGGCCCGACCGCGCCCGAGCGCCAGCAGGCGGTGCGCGATCTGCTGCTCGCAGTCGCCGAGCGCTTGCTGCGCGCCGGCGGCACAAGCGTCGCGCCGAAAGCCCCATGACCGCCGCCGCGCCGCTGCCGCTGGCCGGCACCCGCGTGGTGGAACTCACCCATATGGTGATGGGCCCCACCTGCGGAATGATCCTCGGCGATCTGGGTGCCGACGTGATCAAGGTCGAGCCGGTCGGCGGCGATGCCACGCGCCGCCTGCTCGGCTCGGGCGCGGGTTTTTTCCCCATGTTCAACCGCAACAAGCGCAGCCTGGCGGTGGACAGCAAAGACCCGCGCGGGCGCGAGATCGTGCTCAAGCTCGCCGCCGGTGCCGATGTCTTCAGCGAAAACTTCAAGGCCGGCACGCTGGCCGCGCTGGGGCTGGATTACGCGAGCCTCGCCAAACTCAACCCGCGGCTGGTGTACGTCTCGCACAAGGGCTTTTTGCCCGGCCCCTACGAGCACCGCACGGCGCTGGACGAAGTGGTGCAGATGATGGGGGGCTCGCCTACATGACCGGCCCCAAAGGGCGGCCGCTGCGCGCGGGCTCGTCGGTCAACGACATCATGGGCGGCATGTTCGGCGCGCTGGGCGCGCTGGCCGCGCTGCTGCAACGCGCGGCGACCGGGCGCGGGCAGGAAGTGCACAGCGCGCTCTTCGAGAACAGCGTGCTGCTGGTCGCGCAGCACATGATGCAATACGCGGTCACCGGCAAGCCGGCCGCGCCGATGCCGAGCCGCGTTTCCGCCTGGGCGGTGTACGACGTGTTCACCGTGCGCGACGGCGAGCAGATTTTTCTGGCGGTGGTGTCGGACACGCAGTGGGCGATCTTCTGCGACGCCTTTGGCTATGCGGATCTGAAGGCCGATGCGCGCCTCACTACCAACAACGACCGCGTGCGCGCCCGCGACTGGCTGCTGCCGCTGCTGCGCGAGCGGCTGGCGGGCTAGACCGCGGCCGAACTGGCGCAGCGCTTCGAAGCGCACGGCCTGCCCTACGCGCCGATCGTGCGCCCGCACGATCTGTTCGACGACCCGCACCTTGCCGCCACCGGCGGGTTGGCGCCCCTGGCCGTGCCCGCCGACGCCAGCAGTGCCGGCCGGCAGATCGAGACCCGCGCCCCGCTGCTGCCGCTGGCGCTCAATGGCGAGCGCCTGCCGCTGCGCCGCAGCCCGCCAGCGGTGGGCGCGCACACGCGCGAGATCCTGCGCGAACTCGGCTATCGCGACGGCGAAGTCGAGGCGCTCGCGGCGGCGGGTGTCGTCGTGGCCGCGGGCTAGCCGCGCCCTGCGAGCACGGCCCGCTCGGGCGCGAGGCGCATTGGCGCGCATGACTTTCGTCCTGCGCGCCGATGCGAAAGTCGATTCCTTCTCATGATGACCTGTTAACCCCAGCAGCACCGCCACCTCAGCGCAGCCGAGGCGACATTAGCGTGCCGGCGACTTCACATCGACGGGGCCGCGCTGCAATGGCGGCCCGCGCAGAAACGGAATCGTGAGAACGGATCGAATGCGGTGCGCGCTGGCTGCGGCAGCATGATTGGCCATCGCACCCCTGGCCGCCGCGCAAGAGAACTCGGGTTGGGTGGGAGAGTACGTATTGACCTTCGAGTCCGCCGGCAAGCGCTCGCCCGACCCCCGCGCCCAACCGGTGTGGGGACAGACGCCGATCAGCTCCCAGACGCAATGGAACATCCGCGAGGAGATTCGCGGCACCCTGCGCTACACGCGCTGCGCGCCCGGCGCCGCGCTGGCGCCGGCCCCCGAAGCCGGCAACCGGCAGCGCTGGATCGCCTGGCACATGGACGACGAGATGCCCGGAACGCTGACCTCGCTGGTCGAAGAAGAACACGACGAGCAGTGGCGCGTGGTCGAGGTCGAAGGCGAGGCGGCCCACCTGCGCAATGCCGCCAACCAGGGCAAGTTCGAGCGCATCCAGTACCTGCGTGCGCAGTTCGCACAGGACGAGCATGCCCTGCCGATCACGGCGAGCGGCTCGAAACCGCTGTTCGACGCGCAGCACGGGCGCCTGTGGTTCCAGATGCCCGCCATCGACGTCGCGGCCGTCGGCCGCGGCGTCTGCCGCGAGGCGGTATCGCTCGACCGGCCCGTGCCGCCAGGCCACTGGCAGCGCGAAGTGGCGGTCGGCGACGACCATCAGTGCCGCGGGCCGTTCACCATCACGCGCGCGCCGACCGGACTGGGACGGTCGGCCGTCGACGTGGTCGAGGTACCGCTGCCGCGCGGCACGGACGCAGTGCGGTTTCAGCGCGAGGTCGTCGTTGCCACGACGCCCGTCGCACGGGCCGTCCTCAAGGTCAGGCTGACGCGGGCGCCCGCGTTGGTGGCGGCGAAGCAGAGCGTGGAGGCCACCCAACCCGCCACGGTCACCGTGCACCCGGTCAGCAGCGGCTTCGTCCCGGCGACCCTGCGCGGCGTGCAGTAGCCCGCCGGGCGCAGCCCGCGCTTCGCGCTACGGTTTGCCGACGGTAAACGCACTCGAAAAGCCGGCCGGCGGCGGGGCGTTGGCGTTGGGCGTGCACTCGGAGTAGCCCAGGCCCTCGACCTGCGTGCAGCGCCGGCCATCGGGCGTCTGGAAGCTGCGGGTCGACGCTTCCAGCGCGCGGCGCCCCGCCTTGAGGTTGGCGTCGAACGCCTCCTGGATCCGCTTCTGCTCCCGTTCGCCGTAGATGATGATCGGCGACAGCTCCTGTGCCGCCTGCGCACGCCGCTCGCGCTCCAGCGTCTGGCGTGTCGCCTGCGGATCGGACTTGACCGGTACCGGCGGCGCGGCCGGCGCCGGAGCCGGCGGCGGGCAGCGGCGCACCGCCGGCGATGCACATTCGTGCGCCGGCGGCGCTTGGAGCTTCAGCGGTTCCGCCGCAAAAGCGGCGCCGAAAGGGACGACGACGGCAAGGAAGGACGCACGCATGACCACCGCATCATCGCCCGGCGTTAACCTTGCGGCAACCGCCACGCCGCACTCCCCACCATGCGCCTGATCTCCGACGCCGACGTCGCCGCCACCCTCAACATGCGCGACGCCATCGCCGCGATGACCGCCGCCTTCGAGCAGTATGGCAACGGCGCCGGCGCCATCGCCCCGCGCGTGCGCGCCGCCGCCACCCACAACGCGCACACCGCGGCCATCGCCGCGATGGGGGCGGCGCTGCCGGCGGCGGGCGTGGTCGGCGCCAAGGTCTACTCGACCATCGACGGGCGCTTCGACTTCGTGATCGTGTTGTTCTCTGCCGTCACGGGCGCGCCGCTCGCGGCCATCGCCGCCAATGAGTTGACGCGCTTTCGCACCGCGGCGGCTAGTGCGGCGGCGTTGCGCGCGCTCGCCCCGCCGCATCCGCGCACGCTGGCCGTGTTCGGCGCCGGCACGCAGGCGCGCGCGCATGCCGAGGCGTTTTTGCTGACCGTACCGTTCGAGCGCGTGCTGGTGGCCGCCCGCAGCGGCGCGGAGGCGTTCGCGCAGTGGATCGGCACCGAGTTTGGCGTGCGCGCCATCGCTGTCGATGCCGCGCAGGCCGCGCGCGAAGCCGATGTGATCGCCACCTGCACGCGCGCCACCGAGCCGTTGTTCGACGGCGCGCTGGTCAAGCCGGGCGCCTTCGTCGCCGCGGTCGGTTCGAGCAAGCCCGCCGCGCGCGAGCTGGACGACACGCTGCTCGCGCGCGCCGAGCGGATCGTCGTCGAGTGGCTGCCCGCCGCGCAGCAGGAGGCCGGCGAGTTTGTCCGCGCCGCACCCGGCGTCATCGACTCCGCGCGGGTGGTGGAACTCGGCAAGCTGCTGGTAGGCGGCGCGCACTATCGCCGCGCGGCGGGCGATATTGTCGTCTACAAGTCGGTCGGTGTGGGGCTGGAAGACGTGGCGCTGGCGGAACTGGTGTGGCGGCGGTTGGCGTAAGGCCGGCCCCGCTCACATCTGCTTGAACAGATGCAGGTAGCTACGGCTCACAGGCAGCACTTCGTGCCGGCCCTTAAGGTGGATGTCGGCGGTCTCGTTCTCGCCGCGCGTGATGTGGCTCACCGCGCGCAGGTTGACCACTACCGAGCAGTGCACCTGCGCAAACTGGCTCGCGTCCAGTTGCGCGACCAGCTCCTTCAGCGGCGTACGGATCAGCGCTTCGGCCGGCGCGCCGCCGTCGCCGCGCCAGGCGATCAGCGTGTACTTCTCGTCGGAGCGCAGAAAGTCGATGTCGTCCACCGCGATCAGCCGCACGGTCGGCCCGACCGAGGCGCGCAGCCAGCGCAGCGGCGCGTTCCCCGGCGCGGCGCGGCGTTGCAACTGCTCGGCCAACTCGCGCAGCAGCGCATCGGTGGCGGTGGCCGGTTGCGCGCTGCGCAGCCGCTCCTGCACGCGGGCGACGGTGTCGGCCAGGCGCGCCGGCTCGACCGGCTTGACCAAGTAGTCGAGCGCGCCGGTCTCGAAGGCCTTGAGCGCGTACTGGTCGAACGCGGTGACGAACACCAGATGCGCGCGCCGGCCGATCGCCTGCGCCGCGTCCACGCCGGACAGCCCCGGCATCTGCACGTCGAGAAAACACAGGTCGGGTCGCAGCGCCTCGAACTGCTCGACCGCCTCGCGCCCGTTGCGCGCCTGCGCGACCACCTGCAACGCGGGCCAGGCCTGCGCCAGCATCTGCGCCAGTTCGGCGCGCAGAAGCGGTTCGTCGTCGGCGATCAGCGCGGTCGGCGGGCGGGTCGTCATCGGGGCGGCGGTTGAACGGGAAACTCGACTTCGGCGGCGACACCGTTGGGCGCGATCTCGGTCAGGCGCAACGCAGCGCCGTCGCCGTAGGTCAGCTGCAGCCGTTCGCGCAGATTGGCGAGCCCGGTGCCGGCGCTGCCGCCGCCCGGCGACAGGCCCACACCGGTATCGACGACGCGCAGCGTACAGCGCCCGTCGCGCACGCGGGCCGCAACCTCGATGGCGCCGCCCCGCTCGCCGGGGTCGATGCCGTGGCGCACGGCGTTTTCGACGAGTGTCAGCAGCGTCAGCGGCGGGCAGGCCACGGCGAGCGCCGCAGGCTCGGCGTCGATCGAGTAGCGCAAGCGGTCGGGCATGCGCAGTTGCATCAGTTCCAGATAGGCACGGACGAGCTTCAACTCGTCGCCGACCGTGGCCGCGGGTGCGTCCAGCTTGGGCACCGCGGCGCGCAGGTAGGCGATCAGGCTGTCGAGCACGGCCGGCGCCTGCGGCGAGCCGGCACCGACCAGCGCGCGCACGTTGGCCAGCGTGTTGAGCAGAAAATGCGGCTGCACCTGCGCTTGCAACAGCCGCAGCCGCGCGTCGAGCGCCTGCCGCTCCAGTTGGCTGCGCTCGAGCGCAAAGGCGAGCGCTTGTTCGCGCGCCAGGGCTTCGCGGGCGCGCACCATCGCGGCGAGCGCGATCCATGGCGCGAACAGCACGCCGGCGAAGGTCAGTGAGAGGAAGCCTTCCAGCCGCTTCGATTGGTTCTGCCAAAAGGCGAACTCACCGGTGGTTACCCAGTAACCCGCGTAGGCGGCCAGCGGGATCACGGCCACAACGCCCAGCAGCGTGTACACCCAGCGCGCCTGCCACGGCGGCAGTCGTGCCGGCCAGCGCTCGCACAGGCTGTAGGCGAGCACTGCCGCAAACGAGACGAACCACGCGCGGACGAACCAGATCGACAATGGGACGGGCGACTCGATGCTGATGAGCAGCGCAAAGGGCACGCCGCCGATCAAGGCCACGGCGAACCGCGTTGCATAACGGCGTTTGTTCGACACGGCGCGCACGGGTGCGACCGGCGCGGCCGCAGGCTGCGCGCCCGCGTCCCCGCGCGCGGCCAGCAGCCACAGGCCGGTCAGGATCTCGGCCACGAAGATCGGCAGCCAGCCGACTTCGACCCAATGCGCGTCCGGCGCGATCAACAGGCCCGTGGCGACGAAA
>JAJTHJ010000101.1 GCA_021298875.1 Burkholderiales bacterium
CGCGCGGGGGAGGGAGTATGCCCCCTCCCCTGCGCAGCGGGGGAGGGCTGGGGTGGGGGCGTGAGCCGGCTGCGCTCGCAGGATCGCCCGCCACTTCGAGCGTCTCCCCGGTTCTGTCGCTGCCCGCGACCTTGGCCACTACCGCCACCGGCGCGGTCAGCAAGGTCGCCTGCGCAGTCAACGCCGCCGACTGCTTGAGAAAGCGCTGGCGCGCGGGATGGCGGTTGCGGGTGTTGCCCATGGCGCGAGCATATCGCGGCGCCCCTTAGCGCACCGGATTCTCCAGCGTGCCGATGCCTTCGATCTCCACCTTGACCGTGGCGCCGCGCGTCAGCCAGCGCGGCGGGTCGGTGGCCATGCCGACCCCGGCCGGCGTGCCGGTGGCAATCACGTCGCCGGGGTAGAGCGTCATCGCCGCCGAAAGACATTCGATGATCGCCGGGATGTCGAACACCAGGTCGGTCGTGCGCCCGTCCTGCCGCAGTTCGCCATCGACCCACAGCTTCAGTGCGAGGTCGTTGGCCTTCACTTCCTCGGCGGTGACGATCCACGGCCCCATCGGGCAGAACGTGTCGCAGCTCTTGCCGAGCAGCCATTGCTGGTGGCGCTTCTGCATGTCGCGCGCGGTGACGTCGTTGACGATGGTGTAGCCGAACACGTGCTCCATCGCCCGCGCCCGCGCGATGCCGCGGCCGCCCTTGCCGATCACCACCGCCAGCTCGGCCTCGTAGTCGATGGCGCTGGACGCCGCCGGAATCGCGATCGGCATGCCCGGCCCGATGACCGACTCCGGCACCTTGGAGAACACCACCGGCGCTGCCGGGATCAGATCGTCGGCGGTCTTGGCCCCATTGAAGCCGCGGGCGGCGAGTTCCGCCGCGTGCGAGCGGTAGTTCAAGCCGATGCAAAACACGTTGCGCCGCGGGCGCGGAATCGGTGCTTCCAGGCACACCTCGGCGAGCGGCAGCGGCGCGTCCTCGGGCGGGAAGCCGGGCTTGCCTTCGACCATGGCTTCGATCAGCGGCGTCAGGCCGCGTTCGTCGGCGGCCATCCGCAGCGGAGTGACCGTCTGCGCGCGCGCGCTGACGCGGCCCAGAAAGCGGCGGCCGCGGTAGTTGAAGGTGGCGAGTTTCATCGAGTCTCCTTGGTGTTTTGTCGGTGTGGACCGAAGTTTGCCATTGCCGGTGGCGGCACCACCCCGTCGCACCGGCCCAGCGGTGGCAGCCGCGTGCTAGGCTTTCTGGCAGTGGAGATATGGGTAGCCATATGAAGACAACCATAGAGATATCCGATCACGTGCTGGCCCAGGCCAAGCGGGCCGCCCACCGAGACGGCACGACGCTGCGCGCGCTGATCGAAAGCGGCCTGCGCACGGAACTGGCGCGGCGGCGCGGCGCGCGCGGCGGCTTCAAGTTGCGCGATGCATCGTTCGGCGGCAACGGGCTGCAACCCGCCGCCGCGCAGGCCGGGTGGGACGAATTGCGCGCGCTCGCCTACGAGGGGCGCGCGTGATTGCGCTCGACACCAACGTTCTCGTTTACGCGCACCGCCGCGACTCCGAGTGGCACGGCGTCGCCGCGCGTGCGGTCGCCGCGCTCGCAAACGGCGCGGCGCCCTGGGCGATCCCTTGGCCCTGCCTTTACGAATTCTTCGCGATCGCGACCCACCCGCGCGTGTACGCGCCACCGTCGCCGCCGGCGATCGCGCTGGCGCAGATCGATGCCTGGCTGGAGTCGCCGAGCCTGCATCTGCTATCCGAGGGCGACGCGCATTGGCCGGCCTTGCGCGGCCTGCTGGTCCGCACGCAGGTGGCCGGCCCCTTGGTGCACGATGCGCGCGTGGCGGCGCTGTGCTTGCACCACGGCGTCACGGAACTGTGGAGCGCCGACCGGGACTTCGGGCGGTTTGCGCCGCTGAAGGTGCGCAACCCGCTGGTGCGATCCTGAGGACGCCTTACGCAACGACGGCTTCCCTACTATGCCGATGCAAGGCCGCAGCCGGGAGCCTTCCCTCACCCGGCGCTTCGCGCCACCCTCTCCCGGGGGGAGAGGGTAGAAAAGCCCCTCTCCCTCCGGGAGAGGGGTTGGGCTGAGGGAAGACCGCTGGCCCGGAGTTATCCGTTCCGATGGATGCCCTGACGGAACGCGCGCCTACAAGAACAAATCCGGCAACAGTTGCCGGCTCCCCGGCACCACCGAGTACTGCGCAAAGTCGCCATTGCTCAGGCCCGCCTGGCGCAGCACAGTCTCGTCGATGAAGAAGTTGCCGGTCGTGGTCGCCGCGTCCGTCGTCAGGATCGCGTAGGCCGCATCGGCCATGATCGCCGGTGTGCGGCAGTGCTCGGGCTTCACGCCGGGGATCATCTGCAACGCGGCGGTCTGGATCACCGTGCGCGGCCACAGCGCGTTGACGGCGATGCCGTAGGGCTTGAACTCCTCCGCGTGGCCGAGCACGCACATGCTCATGCCGTACTTGGCCATCGTGTAGGCGACGTGCGGCGCAAACCAGCGCGCTTCCATGTTCAGTGGCGGCGACAGCGTCAGGATGTGCGGGTTGCGCTTGCGCTCGCCGGACTGCTTCAGATACGGCAGGCAAGCCTGTGTGGTCAGGAAGGTACCGCGCACGTTGACGCCGAACATCAGGTCGAAGCGCTTGATCGGCGTGGCCTCGGTCGACGTCAGGTTGATGGCGCTGGCGTTGTTCAGCAGCAGGTCGATGCCACCGAAGGTTTCGGCCGTCTTGCGCGCGGCTTCCATCACCTGCGCTTCGTCGCGGATGTCGCATTGAATCGGCAGTGCTTTGCCGCCGGCGGCTTCGATCTCCTCGGCGGCGCTGTAGATGGTGCCGGGCAGCTTGGGATTGGGGTCGGTGGTCTTGGCGGCGATGGCGACGTTGGCGCCGTCGCGCGCGACGCGCTTGGCGATTTCCAGCCCGATGCCGCGCGAGCCGCCGGTGACGAAGAGCGTTTTGCCTTGCAGGTTCATGGTGTCCCTCTTGCTGTGATGGGCGCGATTGTCGCAGCGCCGGCGCCGCTTGGGCTGGAGCAACCCCTCAAGCCGCTTTGGCGTCGGCAAAGGCGCAACTGTCCGCGCTGAACTCGAGCAAGCCGATGGCCTGCGCCGCACGCGCGCAGAGGATCTGCCAGTCGTGCGCGCCGAGTTCGGCATCCACCCGCAGGCGGCCCAGCGGCGGCTGGGCGCGTGGGTCGATTCTGTATTCGAGCGACAGCGGCGTGGCACCGCGGGCGGCAAAGAGTTCCAGCAGGCGGGCGAGCACGCCGGCGTCGTGTTCGACGACCGCGCGCAGGCGGCCATAGACGAGGTCGTTGTCGAATTGGGAAAGCATGGCGAAAGTCCTGTCTCGATCGGGGCGACGCGCGTGAGGTGCGCATCCAAACCGCGCGCGGTCACGGGCCGAGGGGCCGTGCCGCCAGACTGACCGGGCCTGCGCAGGAACGCCCGGTCAGCGGCGAATTCGAATGATCGAGAGGGGAAGAGCGATGGCGCGCGCACTGCCGGGGGTCGGCAGGGCTTGCGGAGCGGGACGGCGCGTCATCGATGGGCTATCGCTTGATTGGCGCGCAGTGTACGCCGGCCGGGTTACGGGCGCGCGGCCTGTTGTTGCGGGGTCACCTCGGCGGCGATCGTCTGCGCCAGCCGCTGCGCGACCAGCGCGTAAAGCGCAGGCGCAGGATGGAAGCCGTCTTCGCCCATCAACTCGGCGCGCGTCAGGCCGTCCATCGACACATGCCGCAGGCCGGGATGGACGTCCTGCATCTGCCGCACCCAGCGCGCCTGCGCGCGGTTGTTGCGGCGCGCGGCCTGGCCGGCGTAGAAGGCGAGCGGCTGGCGCAGCGCCGGAAAGCGCTCCATCTCCGGCAGACCGGGAAAGAGGATCGTCCGCGCGCCCACGTGCGCACGCAGCCAGCCGGCGATCTCGGCGCGCTTGCGCAGCCGATGCGCCAGCGGCACTTCCCTCGTGATGTCGTTGACGCCGACGATCACCACCGCCACCGCGGCCGGCCTGGCGTGGCCGTGCATCAGGTGGTGCAGCACCCCTTCGGAAGTCAGGCCCGTTTGCGCGATCAACTGCCAGTGCACGGCCCGTTGCGTGAGCGCGGCCAGCCGGCGTGCCAGCGGTCGGGCCAGCGCCTCGTCCTGCGTGCGGGCCCCGACCCCGGCAGCGCTGGAGTCGCCGGCGACGAGGATCGACAGCCGCGGCCCTGCGCCTTCGACCCCGCTGCGCGGGCCGTGCGGCTCCGGCAGTTCAAGCGCCGTCGCCCGCAACCGCCGCGCCTGCGCGTAGAGCACGGGAGCGAGGGCGAGTTTGGCGGCGAGGTCGAGCATGGGGATCCGAGATCCGTGATCCGTGATCGGCGATCCGTTGCCGGTTCGGCGCAACGGATCACGGATCACCGATCACGGATCACGCCGTCTTCTTCGGCCAAAGAATCATCTGTGTGCAGCGGAACAAAGCAAGAGTCTTGCCGGTCGCTACCTCAGTCACCGTGGCATCCCACACCTGCGTATTGCGGCCCAGGTGGGCGCCGCGCGCCACGGCGTCAACCGCACCGTCGCGCGCGGTGCCGAGGAAGTTGGCCTTCAGCTCCATCGTGGTGAAGCTCTCGGCGCCCTCGGGCAGGTGCGCGATGGTGGCAAAACCGCAGGCCGTGTCCGCCAGCGCGATTACGCTCGCCGCATGCAGAAAGCCGTTGGGCGCCAGGTACTGCGGCTGCACCTGCATCCGCATCAAGAGCTCGCGCTCGTCGATGTGCAGCACCGTGAGGCCGAAGAACTCCGGCAGCGTGCCGGCCGTGCGGGCGTTGAGCTTGTCGAGGGTGATGTCGGGGCGCAGGCGCATCGGTTCACCCAAACTTGGAAAAGTCCGGCTTGCGCCGCTCGAAGAACGCGGTGAAAGCCTCTTTCGCCTCCGGCTCGCGCAGCATGCGGCCAAAGCTCTTGACCTCGTCGACGATCAACTTCTCGACCACCGCTTTCCAGCCGGACTTCATCAGCCGCTTGGTCTCGCGCACCGACGCCGGCGGCAGGCTGTTGAACCGCGCCGCCTGGCGCTGCGCGTAGGCGAGCACCTCGTCCGGCGGCAGCAGGCGGTTGACGAGCTTCATCTCGAACGCTTCTTCGGCGCTGATGGGTTCCGACAACAGCAGCTTCTCTGCGGCCTTGTGATAGCCGGCGGCGAGCGGGATCAAGAGGCTCGAGCCGAACTCCGCGCACAGGCCGAGCGAGACGAAAGGCATCGAGAACATCGCGTTGTCCGCCGCGTACACGAGGTCGCAGTGCGCGAGCATCGTGGTGCCGATGCCGACCGCCGCGCCATGCACCGCGGCGACCACCGGCTTCTCCGCATTGCCGAGCGCGGCCATGAACTGGAACACCGGCGCATCCATCCCTTGCGGCGGGTTCTTCAAAAAGTCTTCGAGGTCGTTGCCGGCCGTAAACACTTCCGGCTGGCCGTGAATCAGGATCGCGCGCACGCGGGCATCGTCGTGCGCGGCGACGATGGCCTCGGCCATGCTCTGGTACATCGCGGCGGTGATCGCGTTTTTCTTCTCCGGGCGGGCGATCTCGATGCGCGCGATGCCTTCGCTGTGTTCGGTCTTGATCATGCGGGTTGCTCCAGAAAGTCCAGCGCGAGCGGCCATAGCGCGCGCGCCTGCGGGCGAAAAAAGCCAAAGTGTCCGACGCGCTCCAACCCGTGGTCGCGCGGCTGCACGTGCCAGTGTTTGCTGCGGGCCGCAGGATAAATCGCGCGCAGCGACTCCACCGACGCGTGCGGTGCGAAGTCGGTGTCGTCGGCAAGCGAAATCAGCGCCAGCGGCGCCGTCAGTCGCGCATACCCGCCCGCGTCGTGCGAGCGATCGTCCAGCGCATAGCGCGGCTGCCGGCACCAGCCGGCCCATTGCAGCACCACGCCGGCCGGTACCTCGCCGCCCAGCCCGCCCCAGCGCGGCATGTACCCCCACACGCGCGGCAGCAGCGGCGCGGCGGTGTGCCAGAGCACGGCCAGTTGATAGCGCCGCGGCGCCGGCCACAGGCGCCAGTACCCGTTTTGCGCGGCGACCATCGCCACCGCGTCCAGCGACGGCGCCGAAGGTGCGAGCCCGAGTGCGTTGCCGCCGAAGCTGTGGCCGACGACGACCTGCCGCGCTGCCCGCCATTCGCGCCTCGCCCAGGCGAGCACGCCCTCGAAGTCCCTGTCCATCCAGTCGGTGGCGCGCGCGGCAAAGCCGCGCAGCCGGGCGGGGCGCGAGTCGCCGATGCCGCGGTAGTCGTAGGTCAGCACCGCCCAGCCGCGCTCGGCCGCCGCGCGGGCGAAGTCCGCGTAGTAGCCGCGGCGCACCGCCATCGCGCCGTTGACGATCAGCGTGCCGCGCGGCGTGCCCGCGGGCAGGAAGCTCGTCGCCGCCAGCGGGTAGCCGTCGGCAGCGGCGATTCGCAGTTCAGGCACCGGCGAGTACCCGCGCTCAAACCCGCTCGAAAATCCCCGCCGCGCCCATGCCTGTGCCCACGCACATCGTCACCATGCCGTACTTCAACTGCTTGCGGCGCAGCGCATGCACGACGGTGGCGGCGCGGATCGCGCCGGTCGCGCCCAGCGGGTGGCCGAGCGCGATGGCGCCGCCCATCGGGTTGACCACCGCAGGGTTCAGGCCCAGATCCTTGATCACCGCCAGCGACTGCGCGGCGAAGGCTTCGTTCAGCTCGATCCAGCCCAGGTCGTCCTGGCTCAAGCCCGCGGCGCGCAGCGCCGCGGGGATCGCTTCCTTGGGGCCGATGCCCATGATCTCCGGCGGCACGCCGCGCACCGCGAAGGAAACAAAGCGCGCCAGCGGCGTCAGGCCGAACTGCTTGACCGCGCGCTCGCTGGCGAGGATCAGCGCGCCCGCGCCGTCGGAAGTCTGCGAGCTGTTGCCCGCCGTCACGCTGCCCTTGGCCGCGAAGACGGGCCGCAGCTTGGCGAGCGCCTCCAGCGAACTGTCGGCGCGCGGGCCTTCGTCCAGCGCCACAGTGCGGGTCTTCACGTCGAGTTGATGAGTGGCGAGGTTGGCGATCTTCTCCACCAC
Source organism: Burkholderiales bacterium (assembly GCA_021298875.1). Classification (GTDB taxonomy): domain Bacteria; phylum Pseudomonadota; class Gammaproteobacteria; order Burkholderiales; family Burkholderiaceae_F; genus JAJTHJ01. The sequence continues at coordinate 7,085 of JAJTHJ010000101.1, forward strand.
CTCCACCGGCACGATCTCGTCCGCGAACTCGCCCGCCTGCTGCGCGGCCACCGCCTTCTGGTGCGAGGCTAGCGCGAAGGCGTCTTGCTCCTCGCGCGTGACTTTCCACTGCGCGGCCACTTTCTCCGCGGTCATCCCCATGCCGTAGGCGATGCCGAGGTTCTCGTCTCGCTCGAAGATGTGCGCGTTGAACGAGGGCTTGTGGCCGGTCATCGGCACCATGCTCATGCTTTCGGTGCCGCCGGCGATCATCACGTCGGCCTCGCCGACGCGGATGCGGTCGGCCGCCATTTGCACCGCGGTCAGCCCGCTGGCGCAGAAGCGATTGACCGTCACGCCACCGACGGAATTGGGCAGCCCCGCCAGCAGCACGCCGATCCGCGCGACGTTGAAGCCCTGCTCGGCCTCCGGCATCGCGCAGCCAATGATCGCGTCTTCGATCGCTTTGGGGTCGAGGCCCGGCACCTGCGCGAGTGCGGCCCGGATCGCGGCAACCAGCAGATCGTCCGGCCGCATGTGGCGGAAAATCCCCTTCGGCGCCTTGCCGATGGGCGTGCGGGTGGCGGCGACGATGTAGGCGTCCTGGATTTGCTTCATTTGAATTTCTCCTAAGTGGC
>JAJTHJ010000353.1 GCA_021298875.1 Burkholderiales bacterium
CGCCCGCTGCTCGGCGCTGGTGCTGACACTGGACTTGCAGATCATCGGCCAGCGCCACAAGGATTTGAAGAACGGCCTCTCGGCGCCGCCCAAGCTAACGCTGGCCAACATCCTGAACATGATGACCAAGCCGCGCTGGTGTTTGGAGATGCTGGGCACGCGGCGGCGGCAGTTCGGCAACATCGTCGGCCACGTGAGCGGCGTCGAGGACATGAGTTCGCTCTCCGCCTGGACCGCGCAGCAGTTCGACCCGACGCTCAATTGGAATGACGTGGAATGGATCAAGCGCCGCTGGGGCGGCCCGCTGATCCTGAAGGGCATCATGGACGTGGAAGACGCGCGCATCGCCGCCGACAGCGGCGCCGACGCGCTGATCGTCAGCAACCACGGCGGCCGTCAACTCGACGGCGCACCCGCCTTCATCGACGCGCTGCCGCCGATCGCCGATGCCGTGGGCAACAAGATCGAAGTCTGGATGGACGGCGGCATCCGCTCCGACCAGGACGTGCTTAAAGCGCTCGCCCTCGGCGCGCGCGGCGTGATGATCGGCCGGCCCTTCCTTTACGGACTGGGCGCGCTGGGCGAGGCTGGGGTGACCAAGTGTCTAGAGATCATTCGCAAGGAGCTGGATGTGACGATGGCGTTTTGCGGCAGACGCGACATCCGGGAGGTTGATGCTGGCGTCCTCGTTACAGCTGTGGGACGCGAGGGACATCCTTTGAGGCCGCCCGCTGGGGCTGAAACGGGCGTCTTTTGAGGCAGCTGTCGCTATCGTCCACCGGCAGGGCCGGATTAAGGACCGGTTCTTTGAGGACCCCGACTTCGCCGCCTTTACGGCTAAGGCCACTGGATTCCGCTTCAACAATTTCCAGGTCGAGCTTGGCCCCGGAAGCTGCGAAGCTATGTTGCGCATAACCGAGGAGTTTCAGAACGATCTCGTTGCCGCGTACGAAGCTTTTCGAACAGAACAACGTCTTCAAGCTCTTCTGAGCGAGCGTGAATAGCGCGGGCTAGGCTAAACGTCTCGGTCCAAGTTGCGGCGGCAAGAAAGAACCTACTGCAACGGCTCTTTGAGCAGACTCCCGAAGGGCAGCGGCAGCACGCCGATGCCCTCTTCGTTTAGCGCCTCGGCTTCTTCGCGCGACGCCACGCCGCGGATGCCGCGCTCGGGCGCTTCCTTGTAGTGAATGCGGCGCGCTTCCTCGGGGAAGCGCTCGCCCACGTCTTCGGTCTTGGCGGCGATCTCCCGCGCCATGCGCAGGAACATGGTCTGCATCTGCTCGGCGGTGGGCATCACGGCCGGCTGCTTGAGCTCGGCCGGGGCGGGCGCGCCGGTGTTCAGGTAGGGCGCCGATAACGCCTTGACGATGGCGGCCGACTCGCACACCGGGCAGCGCAGCAGGCCGTCGCGCTGCTGGCGCTCGAAGTCATCGGTCGAGGCAAACCAGCCCTCGAACGAGTGTTCGCGATCACAGCGGAGATTGAAGACTTTGAGCGCCATGCGGCGGCTGGTGCCCTGAGCGGGACTCGAACCCGCACGCCTTGCGGCCCGGGATTTTAAGTCCCGTATGTCTACCCGTTTCATCATCAGGGCATCACGGGAAGGGATGGAGGCGGGGGTCGGAATCGAACCGGCGTACACGGATTTGCAGTCCGCTGCATGGCCACTCTGCCACCCCGCCGCATGCGGGCATTCTAGCGGCGCCCGGCGCGCGAGGCCGGGAAAAACGAAGGGGAAGCACGGTGGCTTCCCCTGCGCGACATTCTGGAGCGGGAAACGAGTCTCGAACTCGCGACCTCAACCTTGGCAAGGTTGCGCTCTACCAACTGAGCTATTCCCGCAAGAAGCCTCGATTATACGGGCGCGCTTTAGGGTGTCAAAAGCGCGGCGGCTCAGAGGCTGTGAAGAAATCGTAGCGAGCGGCCCAAGCTCGCCCCGAGGAGCGCACCCGTACAAAGGGGTACGGCGAGCACCGCAGGGGTGAGATTGGGCCGCGCATTAGATTTGTTCACAGCCTCTCAGACCTCGCCACGAAGATGCGGCGCCGCCAGCCTCAGGTAGTAGAACATCGAGTAGACGGTCAGCGCGGCGGCGACGTAGATCAGCAGCGTGCCGATTTGGGCCACGGGGATCAGCCCGAAAAGCGGATCGTGGAAGAGCAGCATCGGGATCGCCACCATCTGCGCGATGGTCTTGGCCTTGCCGAGCCAGTTGACCGCCACGCTGCGCGCCGCACCCACTTGCGCCATCCACTCGCGCAACGCGGAAATCGCAATCTCGCGCCCGATGATGACGAGCGACACGAAGGCATCCACCCGGTCGAGCGCCAGCAGCACGATCAGCGCCGCGCACACGATGAGCTTGTCGGCCACGGGGTCGAGAAAGGCGCCGAGCGGCGTGATCTGCCCGTACTTGCGCGCGTACCAGCCGTCCAGCGCATCGGTGATCGCCGCGGCGACGAAGAGCCAGCAAGCGATGTTGTTTTGCCAGAACGGCGCTAGCCAGCCCGCCGGCAGGTAGAACACGCCGACGATGGCCGGGATCGCGGCGATGCGCGCCCAGGTGAGCAGCAGGGGGACGTTGAACGGCATGGCGTTGGGAACAGTGGTGACTGCACTCACTGCGTCGGCGCCGGTCTTCCCTCACCCCAACCCCTCTCCCGGGGGGAGAGGGGCTTTAACCCTCTCCCCTCGGGAGAGGGTGGCGCGAAGCGCCGGGTGAGGGAGGAATGCAGCTTGGGGACTGAAACCATCAACACGGTGGGCACCGACTCTCGCTCGCATCACGGGCTCGGCGCCGAGCCGCCATGCAACTGCGCATAAATCTTCTCGGCGAGCTTACGCGAAACGCCTTCGACCTGGGCAATGTCCTCGACCGACGCGGCGCGCAAGCCACGCACGCCGCCAAAGCGCGCCAGCAGCCGCTGGCGGCGCGTGGGACCAATCCCTTCCAGTTCCTCAATCTGCGAGGTGTTGCGCGTCTTGGCGCGGCGCGCACGCATGCCGGTGATGGCAAAGCGGTGCGCCTCGTCGCGGATCTGCGCAATCAGCAGCAGCGCCTGCGAGTCGCGCCCAAGCACGAGCGGCGGCCGCCCGTCGGGGAAGACCAGTTCCTCCAGCCCGACCTTGCGCTCCTCGCCTTTGGCCACACCGACCAGCACCGCTGGATCGAGGCCGAGTTCTTCGAACACCTGCCGCGCCACTTCGACCCGCCCCGCGCC
>JAJTHJ010000348.1 GCA_021298875.1 Burkholderiales bacterium
CGTTTAACACGATATTGGCGCCTTCGCGGGCGAGCGCGCGCGCCAGCCGGTCGAAGTCGCGGCCCGTGCGCGTCAGCCCGTGCACGCAGACGAGCACGTTGGGGTTGTCCGGCGCGCCCCACTCGACGTAGGCCATCCGGTGCAGCCCGGCGGGGCTTGCACATTGAACGTGATGTTGGCGGGGCTCGGTCATTGCGGCGTTGTCGATAGTCGGCTGGCATACTAACAACGACCTTTGAGAGGACTCGTTATGTTGAAAGGCAAGACCGCACTCGTCACCGGCTCCACTAGCGGCATCGGCTTGGCGATGGCGCGCGCGCTCGCCCGCGAAGGCGCCAATATCGTGTTAAACGGCTTTGGCGACGCCGCCACGCTGGCCGCGGTCGAGCGCGAAATCCAGTCGCTCGGCGTGCAGACGCTCTACCACGGCGCCGACATGAGCAAGCCGGCGGAGATCGAAGACATGATGCGCGCCGCCGCCGCGCGCTTCGGCGGGGTGGACGTGCTCGTCAACAACGCCGGCATCCAGTACGTCTCGCCGATCGAGAACTTCCCGCCCGAGCGCTGGGACGCGATCATCGCGATCAACCTTTCGTCGGCCTTCCACACGATCCGGCTCGCGCTGCCGGCGATGAAGCAGGCCAACTGGGGGCGCATTATCAACATCGCCTCGGTGCATGGACTTGTGGCCTCGGTGGACAAGAGCGCCTACGTCGCGGCCAAGCACGGCATCGTCGGGCTGACCAAGGAGGTCGCGCTGGAAACTGCCACGACCGGAGTGACCTGCAACGCGATCTGCCCTGGCTGGGTGCTGACGCCGCTGGTGCAAAAGCAGGTCGATGCCCGCGCCGCGCGCGATGGGCTCACCAACGACGCCGCCAAGCGTTCGCTGCTCGCGGAAAAGCAACCGTCGCAGGACTTCGTCACCGCCGATCAGTTGGCGGCGCTGGCGCTCTTCCTCTGTTCGGACGCCGGCGCGCAGGTGCGCGGCGCGGCGTGGAACATGGATGGCGGCTGGTACGCGCAGTAGCCGGACCCTGCCGGAGCGCAGCGATAAGCAGCGGCGCGCTGCCTCAGTTGGGCTACGCCCAGCCGCGGCACTTTAAGGTACGCAACTTGCGTATACTTTATATATGAATGCGGTCTTCGTCGAACTGCCCGCGTTCAGTCGCCACCGGTCGCACTACCTCGACGACGCCGCTTTCGCCGCCCTTCAGCAGGCGCTGTTGAAGGATCCCGACGCCGGCGCAGTCGTGCAGGGCACGGGCGGCCTGCGCAAGATGCGCTTCGCCGACTCGCGCCGGCGCAAGGGCACGCGAGGCGGATTGCGTATCGTTTATTACTGGTGGAGCGCCGGCCGGCAGTTCTGGCTCTACACGCTGTACGACAAGGACGAGATAGACGACTTGACGCCACCGGAGCGCGCGGCCTTGCGGGCGATGCTCAAGGCGGAGCTAGAAACACGGAGACCGGCATGAAAGCACCCACACGACCAAAGACCACGCCCAAGCGCAACCTGTTTGCGGAAGTGCAGGAAGGCATGACCGCCTTGTCGCAGCAGCGCCGAGGTCTGCGCACGCTGCGCACGCATGCAGTCGAGTTCAAACCCGCACCGCGAGTCTCGGCCGGCGAGTTGATGCGTCTGCGCGAAGAGTTGCAGCTTTCGCGTGCCGTATGGGCCGCATACCTGCGCACCAACGTACGTACTTTGGAAAACTGGGAGCATGGGCGAGCCAAACCCAACGCGCAGGCGGCGCTACTTATCAACCTCGTCAAGCGATATCCGGATACCGTGCAGCGGCTGGCGACGATCTGACCGTTGCGCTGAGCAACGCTCGGGCGCACGCACCGCCTACAGATCGACCGGCGCCACGGTCACGGCCACCTCGACCTCGTGCTCGCCGCCGCCGCGGATCACGCCGCGCAGCGGGGCGACGTCGCCATAGTCGCGGCCATGCGCGACCGTCACGTGCGACAGCGCCGGCAGCACGTAGTTGGTCGGATCCAGATCGACCCAGCCGTGGACGGGGCACCACACCTGCACCCAGGCGTGCGAGGCATCGGCGCCGACCAGCCGCTCCTGTCCCGCCGGCGGGTGCGTCAGCAGATAGCCGCTCACGTAGCGCGCCGGCAGGCCGTGCGTGCGTAGAGCGCCGATCATCAGGTGCGCGAAGTCCTGGCACACGCCGTGGCGCTGGGCGAAGACTTCCGCCAGCGGCGTATGAATCTCGGTCGCACCGGACTCATAGTCGAAGTCGCGGTGAATGCGGCGCATCAGCTCGATCGCCGCGTCCAGCCACGGCCGCCTTGTGGTGAGCGAGTGGGCTGCGTACTCGCGCAGCGCCGGCAGCAGCGGCACGAAGGGCGAGGCATAGATGAACTCCACCGCCGGCTCGAACGCTGCACCGGCGCGATACAGCAGCGCCGCGGCGACCTCTTCCCACGGCGGGCTGGCTTCGGGTCGCAGCGACGCGAGCGCCTGCGCCAGTCGGACGCGGCTTGTCGCGCGCACGTGCAGCCGCTCGTGAGGGATATGCAGTGCAAAGCTCGTGCGCCGGTTACCGAACACGTCGCGCTCTTCGGTCAGCCGGGCCGGCTTGGGCTCCACGGTCAGCGCGAAGTCGAGCACCTGCTGGCCGGCGTCTTCGCGCGGCGCGAGGAACGCCAGGTGGTAAGCCGTGTCCACCCGCGCGCCGTAAGTGGTGCGGGTGTCGTGGAGAACGGTGAGTTCCATCTTCACTGCAAAACGCCAACACTGCCGAGGGAGGAACACTGCCGTCGCCAACGGTCTTCCCTCACCCCAACCCCTCTCCCGGAGGGAGAGGGGCTTTCTAACCCTCTCCCCTCGGGAGAGGGTGGCCGCGCAGCGGCCGGGTGAGGGAAGGCTGCGGCCATCGGCAGGACTATCAGCGCATGCGACACCGTAGAGATCGACAGGCATCGTCGGTCGCGCACCAGCGCAAATCCGGTCTCGCTCGCGCGATTCCCTGGGTTCCCGCTTGAGTCCGCCGACGAGTGCCCATGTCGGGAGCGGGAGCGACAAACTGGAATGAAGCTCATGCAGCGAGCGACTGGAAGCTTTCGGCGTGGCTGAAGTAACGCGCGCCCACCGCGTCCGACGCCGTGTGCGCTGCGGCGCTCAACTGGCGGGCGAAGTCGATCAAGGCGGTGTAGCGGCCTTCGCCATCGACCGCGCACAGGGTCGCCAGCGTCGGCCACTGCTCGGCGGTCGGCAGCGCCGCGGCCTCCAGCTCGCCACCCGGCAACCGCGCCAGCTCGCGCCGCGCCACGCGCACCACGCGGGCCAGTGCGCGCGGGTTGGTCTGCTCCTGCACCAGCAGGTCGATCGCGGCCGGCATCTCCTGCCGGCGCTGATACAGCGCGCGGTAGGTGATCGTGCTGTCGAAGAGCACCAGCAGCAGATCGAAGCTGCTGTCTTGCCGCGCCGCACCGGTATCGAACAGCGTGGCGAGCGCGCCGGCCTGCGCGGCCAGCCGCTCCAACTGGCGGCCGACGGTGAGCAGCCGCCAGCCGTCGTCGCGCGTCATGTGGTCGGTCTGCGCGCCGGTCACCGATTGCAACAGCAGCGCTAATTGCGCCAATGCGTCCAACGCGCGGTCGGCGGTAAAGCCGCCCTCGCCTTGCGCGCGCGCATGCGCATCGGCGAGCGACTGCGCGGCGCTGGCCAACAGGCGCCAGTGGTCGCCGGACAGGCGTTCGCGAATCTGCCCCGCTGCGCGGCGGAGTGCCCCCAGGTTGTAGGCCACGCTCGGCGGCCCGGCCGGGTCGGCCAGGCCGGCGATCAGCGTGCGCTCGAACACCGCCAGCGATTGCTCGGGCCGCACCGCTTCTTCGGGCACCAAGCCGTTGAGTTCGGCCAGTTGGCCCAGCGCCGTCAGCAGCGGGCCGGCTTCGCGCGAGTCGTCCGATAACAGCCCCAGCACCGCGCGCGCCAGCCGCACGCTGAACTCGGCGCGCTCCGCGTAGCGGCCCATCCAGAAGAGGTTTTCCGCGGCGCGGCTGGAGACGACGCGACGCTTGCTCTCCAGATCCTCGGGCCGCAGCGGGCTGGGCAGCATCGAGAAGCTGTCCACCGGGCCGCGCGTCGTCACCCAGGTGTCCTGGCTGGCGCCGCCGCGCGTCAAAGACACCACGCGCGCCTCGCGCCCGGCCACGCGCGTGAGCCCACCCGGCATCGCGTGCCAGTTGCCGGCGCCGTCGGCGATGGCAAACACGCGCAGCATCGCCGCGCGCGGCTGAATGCGGCCGGAGTTCCAGGTCGGCGCCTGCGGCAGCGGCAGGTAGGCCTGCACCGTATAGGCGTCGGGGTCGGCAGCGATGCGCGCGCGCAGCGCGGCGAGTTCGCGCTCGGTCAGCTCCGCGCCGATCGCCGGCTCGAAGGCCGGCCGTTGCGACGAGGATACGAAGGTCGGCTTGACCACCTTGTCGTGCAACTGGTCGGCCACCGCCTCGAAGGCGGCGCGCTCGCCGCACCACCAACTGTCCAGCGACGGCAGCAGCAACGGCTCGCCCAGCAGCCGCTCGGCAATCGCCGGCAAAAAGCCGTTTAACGCCGGCGACTCCAAAAAGCCCGAGCCGAGCGCATTGGCCACCAGCACCCGGCCCGCACGCACCGCTTGCAGCAGGCCAGGCACGCCCAGCGCCGAGTCCGGCCGCAGCTCGAGCGGATCGCAGTAGTCGTCGTCCAGGCGCCGCAGGATCGCGTGCACGCGTTGCAGGCCGTGCAGCGTTTTGAGGAAGACGCCTTCCTCGCGCACCGTGAGGTCGCTGCCCTCCACCAGCGGGATGCCGAGGTAGCGCGCCA
>JAJTHJ010000029.1 GCA_021298875.1 Burkholderiales bacterium
CGCGACCGCAGGCCGAGCGCCAGCGTCAGGTACTTCAGGTCCTGCATGCCCTGGGTGGCTACCACCACGTAGGCACCGGCGGGCACCGCCTCGCCTTCCGGCAAGGCGCGCACGCCCTCCGGCACCGCGCCCGCGTCCGCACCGATCCAGCCGACGTCGAAACCCACCTGCGGCGCCAGTTGCGCCAGCGTGCGCGCGACCGGCGAGGCGCCCAGCACCAGCAGCCGCGGGGCGGCCAGCACCGAGCCGATGAAGAGTTCGATGGTGCCGCCCGAATGGCAGGTCATGCCGAACTCGATGATGTCTTCGATCACCTGCTCGCCGCTGCGCTCGGGCGTGATGCGGATGTGGCGGGGCCGGCCGTCGGCGAGCGCCTGGCGCACGGTGCGGATCACGGCAGGCTGCGCGCAGCCGCCGCCGATCCAGCCGTCCAGGATGCCTTCGGCGGCGACCAGTGCCTTGTCGCCGACACGCGCCGAGGTCGGCGCCACCGCGCGCACGACGGTGACCAGGGCGTACGCCGTGCCGGCGGCATCGCATTCGCGCGCGCGGCTCCAGAGGGTGCGGACATCGTTCATCGCGGTTCTCCCTGCGCCGGCCGGCCGAAGCTCTGCGCCAGGCGCTCCAAGGATTCAAGGCTATAAGCCGGAAAGAAGTTGTCGACCAGCGGTGCCGCCTGCGCCAGCGCCGCCGACAGGTGCAGCTTTTGCGTCGGGTGCAGCCGGACGATCCGCGCGCCGCTGCGCTTGATGCGCGCGACGGCCACGGCCAAACCATCGGGCGGGTCGGCGTCGAAGCCGTCCGACAACACCATCACCGTCGCCCCGCGCCCCAACTGGCCGCGGGCGTGGGCCGCGGCGAAGTCGGCGAGGCTCGCGCCGATCCGCGTGCCGGCGCCGAAGCCGAAGGTCACCGCATCGATCTTCTCCTGCACGCGGCCCGAGCACTTGCGCAGCAGCTCGGCGATCTCCGCCAGCCGCGTGTGGAACACGAAGGCGCGCGCCCGCAGCGCCTGCACCAGCGCGCGCGCCACGCGCAGGAACAGCGGCGCATGCAGCTCCATCGACCGGCTCACGTCCACCAGCACGAAGACGCGCGGCCGCTCGCACCGCCGCGCACGCCACGCCGGTTGCAGCGGCAGGCCGCCGGTGCGCAGACTGGCGCGCAGTGTGCGGCGCAGGTCGAGCCGGCCGCCGGCCGCAGCGGGCCGGCAGCGGCGCAGCAGGCGGTGCCGCAGCCGCTCGGCGATCTGCTCCGCCAGCGCATGCAGACGATCCAGATCGGCCTCGCTCCAGCGCGCAAACGGTCGCTGGTGCAGCGGCTCGGCACGGCTGGCGCCGCCCTGCGCGCCGTCGGCCCGCGCCGGTACTTCGTCAGTGGCCCCGGTTGCGCCGGACAGCAGCGGCGGCAGCTTGGCCGCCGCCTGGGCATCGAGTTCCGCGCGCAACTGCTGCACTGCCTGCGCCAGGTTGCGCCGACGGCCGGGCTCGCCCTGCATGCGCGTGCTGCCGCGGCGACGGCGCGGATACCAGTAGGCGTCGAAGAGTTCCGGGTAGCGCCGCCACTGCTCGCGCCCGGTGCAGACCCCCGCGCGCCGCAGGCCGCGCAAGCGGCGCGACTCACCGAGCGGCAGCGCCAGCGCGGTCTGCACCAGCGCCTGCTGCTCGCGCACGCCAACGCGGAAGCCCGCGTCGCGCAGCGTGCCGGCAAAGCCGGCAATCGCCTCCAGGGCGGGGACGGCAGCGGTCATCCGGCCTTCAGCGGCACGGCGACACCGTGCGTGGCGGCGGTGAGTTTGCGCACCGTGTCGGCCGTCACCTGCCAGCGGTCGGCACGCGTCTTGAGCACGCAGGCCAGCGTCGGCAGCAGCGCGGCGGGGTCGTCGGGCAGGTCGGTGAGGTTCAAGCGGCGCAGCGCGGCGATCCAGTCGAGCGTCTCCGCCACGCCAGGGTTTTTCTGCAGGTCTTCCTTGCGCAACCGTTGCACGAAAGCGACCGCCTGCGCGACCAGCCGCTCATGGGCGTCGCGCAGGCAGTCGCGGACGATCGCCACCTCGCGCGCCGGGTCGGGGTAGTCGAGGTAGTGGTAGAGGCAGCGCCGCCGCAGCGCGTCCGACAATTCGCGCGTACCGTTGGAGGTCTGCACGCAGTAGGGCACGGCGGCGGCGCGCACGGTGCCGAGTTCGGGGATCGTCAACTGATACTCGGAAAGCACTTCGAGCAGAAAGGCCTCGAAGGCTTCGTCGGCGCGGTCGATTTCGTCGATCACCAGCAGCGCCGGCTGCGGCGAGGCGAGCGCGGCGAGCAGCGGCCGCTCCAGCAGAAACTCGCGGCCGAAGAGATCGGCGCCGCTGCCGCCGCCGGTCTCGCGCAGGCGGATTTCCAGCAACTGGCGGCTGTAGTTCCACTCGTAGGCGGCGTGCTCGAGATCGAGTCCCTCGTAGCACTGCAAGCGCACGAGCCGCCGTCCTGCCGCCTGCGCCCAGCCCGTCGCGACCGAGGTCTTGCCGACACCGGCGTCGCCTTCGATCAGCAGCGGGCGCTCCAGCGTCTGCGCCAGCCACAGCACGGAGGCCAGATCGTCGTCGGCCACATAGTGGGCCGACACGAGCGCAGCGCGGATGGCCTCGGGCGTCATCGCCCGCCTAACCGCGGCCGAAGAGCCGCGCGAAAAAGCCCTTGACCACCGCCCACAGGATCGCGAAGGCCGACAACTCGGTGCTCACCTGCGGCGCGGCCGGCGTCGGTACCGGCGTCGCAGCAACGGGAGGTTCCGCACCGCCGGCAGCGTGAACGGGCGCCGGCGCCACCGCCGCCGCGCGCGCGGCGGCCTTGGCGGCAAAGTTCTGCACGAACTGGCCGATCACCAGATCGGACACCTGCCCGATCATCCGCCCGCCGAACTGCGCGAACTTGCCGTTGATCGTCACCTCCGACTGGCCGAGCAACAGCGTGCCGCCGGCCTCGCCGTCCTGCACGGTAGCGGTGAGGTCGAGTGCCGCGCTCGAGCCGCCTTTGTCCGCGCCCTTGCCGCGCAGCGTGACGCTGCGCGCGGCGGCATCGACCTTGACCACCTCGATCTCGCCAGCAAAGGCGGCGGTGGCCGGGCCGACCTTCATCTTCAGCAGGCCCTTGTAGCGGTTCTCGCCCAGCGCCTCGCCGAGCGCGGCACC
>JAJTHJ010000144.1 GCA_021298875.1 Burkholderiales bacterium
CCTCCGCGGATGCGCTTTGAACACCTGATCGAGATCAACGACCCATTGATGCCCTTGCTGACGCCGCTGACGCGCGCGCAACTGTGGCGCGGCCTCGTGCGGCGCGCCGAGCAGCCGACCGAGTTCGTCATGGGACTGGAGGGCTATGCGGTACGGTCATGCGGCGAGACCGCGAGCGGCGCGTGGCTCGAACGGCGGCTGGACTTCGGCAACTTCGCGGTCGAAGACCGCGTGGAGCTGACGCCGATGACGGACAGCTTTACCCGCGCCGCGGCCGGACCGGGCTGGCCGGCCTCGACGCTGGCGATCCGCATCGAGGAGCCGCAACCCGAGGCGCTATATCTGCGCTTCGTCTACGAATTCGACGACGGCGCGGCCAACGACGCCGACGTTGGTGTCGAAGCGGCGCAAACCCTGGCGCTGCGCCGGCAGGCCTACTACAGCGCCGATCTGGACACGGTGCAGCGCATCCGCGAATTGGCCGAGGCGGGCGCGCTCGGCGACTGACCGCGCTGCCCTCAGAGGTTGTGAAGAAATCGTAGCGAGCGGTCCAAGATCGGCCCGAGGAGCGCACCCGTACAGACTCGTCCGGCGAGCACCGCAGGGGCGAGATTGGACCGCGCAGTAGATTTACTCACAACCGCTCAGCGCGGGAAGTACATCTTGGCCTTGTCGAGCTCGTAGCTCCACGGCAGTCCGGCGTTTTTCCAGCCGGCCACGTCGCGGCGACCGGTCTTCTCCGAGATCGGCCCCTCGAAGCCGCCGACCACCGAGTACACCCGCGTGTAGCCCAGTTGCGCCAGCAGATCGGCGCCGCGCGCGGCGCGCTCGCCGGAGCGGCACATCAGGATCACCGGGTCGGTCTTGCTCATGCCCTTGGCCTTCAGCCGCCGCTCCACCTCGGGGGCGAAGTCGGAGAACGGCTCCAGCTTGTAGAAGCCGCGGGTCTCGTCCCAGTCGCTCATGAACTCCTGGAACTCAACGTAGGGCACCAGCGCATCGACCGGCTCGGCCATGCCGACGAAGCCGGCCTCGGCGCGCGTGCGCACATCGATGAACAGCACCTTGCCCTTCTGCGCCTTGATGAAGCCCGGCACCTCCCTGGGCATCAGATACAGGTTGAGCTTGGTGCGCATCTCCTCCGGCAACTTGGCCGGATCGACTTTCTGCTGCGCGCCGGCGCCCGTTGCCGCCAGCACGCCCACCCAGGCGGCGATCAGCCATGCGATCGTCTTGTGCATCGTCCTGCTCCCCGGTATCGACCAAGGGGGCCGATGTTGCCCCGCTGCGCCGCCAGCGCAAGCGGCCCTGTGACGCCGGTCACGCAGCGGGGGTCGCGGCAGTGCCTGCGCGCAACCGCCGCGGCAGCGCTTGATCCGCGGCAAATCCGCTGCCGCGGACGCGGATAGCGTGCCACGTCATCGACAACGACACGCGCCCCGCGACGGCGCGCACCGACCCTGGGGGATGAGATGAAGAGCAACCTGAAACTGCTGGCACTGGCGGTCGCTGCCGCCTGCGCGCCCGGCGTGGCGCTCGCCACCAACGGCTACTTCTCGCATGGCGAGGGCGTCAAGGCGCAAGGGATGGGCGGCGTGGGCATCGCTTTGCCGCAGGACGCGATTGCCGCGGCCACCAACCCGGCGGGAATGGCCTTCGTCGGCGACCGCTTCGACCTCGGCCCGACCTGGTTCCGGCCGAGCCGCAGCGCGACGATCGGCGGCATGCCGGACTTCGGGCCCGGCTCCCCGGCCTCAACGGCACCTACGACGGCGACGGCGAGTCCAACTACTTCATTCCCGAAGTCGGCTATAGCCGCACGCGCGGCAAGCACTGGACGCTAGGCGTATCGAGTTAAGGCAACGGCGGCCTGAACACCACGTACACGACGCCGATCCCGCTGTTCGGGCGCAGCGACGCGGGGGTCGACCTGTCGCAGTTGTTCATCGCGCCGACGGCCACGTACAAGCTCGCGCCCGACCATGCGCTCGGCCTGGCGCCGAACATCGCCTTCCAGCGCTTCGAGGCGACCGGGCTGGAAAACTTCGACAACCCGCAGTCGTCGTCCAGCCCCGGCAACGTCACCAACAACGGCTACGACAACGCCTGGGGCTTCGGCGTGCGCATTGGCTATACCGGCAGGCTCACCGACACCGTCACCGTCGGTGCGACCTACCAGACCAAGACGTCGATGCAGAAGTTCGACAAGTACAAGGGCTTGTTCGCCAACCAGGGCGAATTCGACATTCCGGCCAACTTTGGTGTCGGCTTCGCCTGGAAGCCGGTGCCGGCTGCGACCCTGGCTTTCGACGTGGTGCGGATTCAGTACTCCAGCATCGATTCGATCGGCAACCCGCTGCTGCCCAATCTGACGCAGGCACAGCTGGGCGCCAGCGGCGGCCCAGGCTTTGGCTGGGACGACGTGACCGCGTACAAACTCGGCGTCGACTACGCGTTCAACGCCGCCTTCACGCTGCGCGCCGGCTACAACTACGGCAAGCAACCGATTCCCGCGAGCGAAACGCTGTCCAATGTGCTGGCGCCGGGGGTGGTCGAGTCGCACTACACGCTCGGCGGCACATGGAACCTGGACAAGAGCAACGAGATCAACGTCGCGTTCATGTACGCACCGAAAGTCACCGTCAACGGCACCGGTGCGATACCGACCGCCGTTTTGTTCCAAGGGCTCCTGCCGCCCGGCTTTGTGCCGCCCAACGGCAATGCCGACATCTCTTTGCAGGAGTTCTCTTTCGGCGTGTCGTGGGGCTGGAAGTTCTGAGCGTCCGCTCGACCACGACGGGACAGGGGCGCTGCGGCGCCCCGGTCGCGTGTCGGCTGCGCGTCAGTAGAGCGCGCCGCCGACGCTCTCGCCCCAGCCTTGCAGCGGCCCCAACGGGTTGATCTCGACCTCGACCTCGTGGATCGTCGGCTGTCCGCCGTAGACCGCGTAGACGATCGTATCGCCGACGAACAGGATGGTCGCCGTAAACGTCCAACCGGTCACATCGGTGACGCGCTTGAAGCGCAGCGAGTCGATCCAGAAGTTGCCGGTGCGGTCGCGATGCATGTGCTTGACGTTGACGAGATAACCGCTGCACTTCGTGCCGGCGACGATGCAGGCATAGATGCCGGGGTCGATGTCTTCGGCCTTGAGCGCACCGCCAATGGGGAAACGCAGCGCCACGTCGGCGTGGCTCAACAGCGTCACCGTCGGGTCGCCGGTGGCGTCGATGCCGAGCGCCTTGAGATCCGCGCGCGTGGTCTTGTACGGCTCGATCTTCTCGATCGTGGCGCGCGCTTCGGCAAAGCTGCCCCAGCGGGCGACCACCTCCTGGCGCGAGTGCGGCAACAACTCGGCGCAGGCGGCCAGCGCACAGGCCGCCATCAACGCCGACAGGGTGCGGATGAACATAAGAGCGCCTAACGAAATGACGTTTTCTCGACGACGCCGATGCAAGGCAGCGGCCGACAGCCTTCCCTCACCCGGCGCTTCGCGCCACCCTCTCCCGGGGGGAGAGGGTTGAAAAGCCCCTCTCCCCTCGGGAGAGGGGTTGGGGTGAGGGAAGACCGCTGGCCCGGAGTGATCCATTCCGATAGATGCTCCAAGCCAAGGCCGCTTGGTTCGCCTCTCCATTGCCATCTTGCACCGGCTCGGCTGGGGGCGCCTTGTGCGGGATCAGCAAACCACTGCGCAGCCGCTGGCGGCAGCCGGCGGGCGATTCGCGCCGCCGACGCGCCGTCGGTCGCACGCGGCGCGTCCCGCCCCGCCCGCCGCGGTCAAGCTGTTGTTTTCAAAATCCGATGCGAGGACACGATGAATCCGCGACGACAACTGCTGTTGGCGGGGCTGGCGCTCGCGGCCCCGGTACGCGGCGCGATGCCCGGCATGGGCACGGTCTATGCCAATGGCCGCTGCCTGCTCGACGGGCGCTTTGTCGAGCAAGACCTCTACGTGGTCGATGGCCGCTTCAGCGACCTTCCGCCGGTCAAGGTGCAGCAGCGGGTCGATCTGGCCGGCGGCTGGGTCGTGCCCCCGTTTGCCGAGGCGCACAACCACAACGTCGATTCCACCTGGGGCGCCGATGTGGCGCTGCCGCGCTACCTGCGCGACGGTGTCTTCTACATCGCCAATCCGAACAACCTCGCCACGCAGGTGGCGCCGCTGGGCGCGCGGCTCGGCGGGCCAGGTCGGCCGGAGGTGTTGTTCTCCCACGGCGGCATTACCGGCGCCGGCGGCCACCCGCAGCGGCTGTACCGGCAGTTGCTGGAGCGCGGTGTGCCGCTGGCGCCCGACGCGGCGGCGCTCGCCGACGCGGCGTACTTCGAAGTGCCGGACGCGCCAACGCTGGCGGCCAAGTGGCCGCAGATCGTTGCGCAGCGGCCGGACTTCATCAAGCTGTATCTGCTCGACTCCGACCGTTTTGCCGAGCGGCTGCTGCTGCCGCAGACCGAGGGCGTGCGCGGGCTCGATCCGGCGCTGGTGCCGCTGGTCGTGGCGCGGGCACAGGCCGCCGGCCTGCGGGTCGCCGCGCATGTCGAAACCGCGGCCGACCTGCGCCTGGCCTGCCGTGCCGGTGTGAACTGGCTCGCGCACCTGCCGGGCTATCTGGGCGGGCGCGACCGGCCCGAGGCCTACCGCCTCAGCGCGGACGATGCGCGGCTGTGCGCCGCGCGCGGTGTGGTGGTGACCACGACCACCGGCGTGGCTCGCATGCGTGCGCCGGAACTCGAGGCGATCCGGGCCGTGCAGCGCGCCAATCTCGATGCGCTATGCGCCGCCGGCGCGACCGTGCTCATCGGCAGCGATAACTACCTGGACAGCTCACTCGCCGAGATCCGCCACTTGCGCACGCTGGGCGTGGACGACGCCACGCTGCTCGACTGGTGGTCGCGGGTCACACCGCAGTTCCTGTTCCCTGGCCGGCGGCTCGGCGCGCTGCGGCCCGGCTACGAGGCGAGCTTTGTCGTGCTGGCGCGCAACCCGCACGACGACCTGCCGGCCGCGGTGGAGTCGATCCGGCTGCGCGTCAAGCAGGGTGTGCGCGTCGAGGTTCAGTAGCTGCCGGCAAAGTCGAACACCAGCGTGGCCCCGCAGGCCGCGACCTTGAAGCGCGCCTGCTCGAACTTCGGCGGTCCCATGAAGCCCACCGCGCCGCTGGAAAACGCAAACGGCTCGGTCGGGATACCGATGAAGTTCGTGTCGAACTTGCCGTTGGCGTTCAAATCCTGAAACGCGCTGGCCGCGTATTCGCCCGGCGGCAGCGCACCGAGGCTGGCCGCCGCCCCCGCGCCGGGATCGACCTTCGCTTCCAGTACCCCCTTGCGCAGCCACTCGTCGGCGCTCGCATAGATGCCGATCAGCACCGGCGCTGCCGTCTGTCGCAGGCCGCGCAGCTCGACGCGCAGCTCGTTGCTGCGGGCGCGCTCCTGCGCGCCCGCCGCCGGCACGCCCAACGCAAGCGCCGTGCACAACACGGAAACAAGTCTCATCGTCGCCTCCATCGCAAGATGGAGCGACGCTACGGCCACGGCGTGCGCGCAGCACGCGTCTTGCGACCGCCAACCGTGCCGCGGCGCGAATCGACGTCAGGCGGCGCGGGCGGCAGGCGCTACAGCAACGCCCCCCGCTTCTCCCCCCGCTCGTACACCACGTGCGCGCGGCCGACCAGCAGGGGGTCGAGCGCGCCGATGTTGGCTTCGTCCTTGCCGGTGTAGTCGAGCTTGTGCAAGAGATACCGCATCGCGTTTAGCCGCGCGCGCTTCTTGCAGTCGGACTTGATCACCGTCCACGGCGCCTCGGCGGTGTCGGTGTGGAAGAACATCGCTTCCTTGGCCTTGGTGTAGTCGTCCCACTTGTCGAGCGAGGCCATGTCGATCGGCGACAGCTTCCACTGCTTCAGCGGATGCCGCTCGCGCTCCTTGAAGCGGCGCCGCTGCTCGTGGCGGCTGACGCTGAACCAGAACTTGATCAGATGCGTGCCGCTGGCGACCAGGTTGCGCTCGAACACCGGCGCCTGGCGCATGAACTCCTCGTACTCCTCGGGCGTGCAGAAGCCCATCACCCGCTCCACGCCGGCGCGGTTGTACCAGGAGCGGTCGAAGAGCACGATCTCCCCGCGCGTGGGCAGGTGCTGCACGTAGCGCTGGAAGTACCACTGGCCGACTTCCGTCGAGGTGGGTTTCTCCAGAGCGACGACGTGCGCGCCGCGCGGGTTCAGGTGCTCCATGAAGCGCTTGATCGTGCCGCCCTTGCCGGCGGCGTCGCGCCCTTCGAACAGCACCACGATCTTCTGCCCGGTCTCCTTGACCCAGGCTTGCAGCTTGAGCAACTCGACCTGCAAGCCGTACTTGAGCCGCTCGTAGTTCTTGCGCGACATCAGGTTCTTGTACGGGTAGGCGCCGCTGCGCCAGTCGGGGGCCAGCTCGTCGTCGGGGCTGGCGACGAGTTTCTCGGTGCGGTGCGCAAGCAGCGCGGCGCGCAGGGCCTTGGCGTCGTCGGGCGAGGCGCCGGTGAGGATCGCCTCCAGCGTGTCGATCACCGCGGTCGGGCCGTCGCCGGCGGCCTTTTGCAGCACGTCGGCCACGGCCGTGGCCTTGTGCTCGCGCGAGGCTTCGACGCGCTGGCCGATGGTGTGCGCGGCGATTCCGGGTGCGGTGGTTGCCGGCGCGGTGTCGCCTTGTTCGACGCGGCGCGGAGCGGTGGGTTTGCGCGCGCGCTTGCGGGCGGCGGGGGTGGTGGGGGTTCCGTTGCGGGGCATCTGGGCTGTCTCCGTGCTTGCTTGGATACCGGTGGCGAGCGGTCTTCCCTCACCCCCGGCCCCTCTCCCGGTGGGAGAGGGGAGAAAACAACCCTCCCCCCCCGGGGGAGGGTGGCGCGTAGCGCCGGGTGAGGGAAGACCACGGCGCAAGAGTCGCGGCGTCCACCGAGTCGAACTTGGTCCTCACCTTAACAGGCTCCACAGCTTCGGCTCGCAACTGGCCGCCGCCATCAGCCCGCCGA
>JAJTHJ010000267.1 GCA_021298875.1 Burkholderiales bacterium
CGACGGCGACCGTGCATAACGTGGTTGAGGAAATCCTCATCACCCGCGGCCGCGAACAGCAACTGGTACAGGTGCTGGCCACCAACGTCTACGTCAAGACCCCCGGCGGCTGGAAGATGGTGCTGCACCACGCCAGCGGCGCGCCCGAAGGCCAGGCGTCGCAGGTGGAAGTGCCGATCGGCACGCTGCATTGATTGCTGCCGGCATGGCGATCGAGCGCGGGTTGCCGCGGTCTTCCCTCACCCGGCCGCTGCGCGGCCACCCTCTCCCGGAGGGAGAGGGTTCTAAAGCCCCTCTCCCTCCGGGAGAGGGGTTGGGGTGAGGGAAGGCCACCGCAGAAACGTGACACTGCTGCAATCGCCGTGTCCACCTACCAACCGCCGCTGTGGCTGCCCGGCGGCCATGCGCAGACGATCGCCGCGGCCAAGCTGGCACGGCGCCCGCATCTGGACTGTCGCCGCGAGCGCTGGGATACGCCGGACGGCGACTTCATCGACGTGGACTTCGCCTTACCGGAGCCGCCCGCCGCGGACGCGCCAATCCTCGTGCTGTTCCACGGACTGGAGGGCAGTTCGGGCAGCCACTACTCTCTGACGACGATGCGGCTTTTTGCCGACCGCGGCTGGCGCGCGCTGGTGCCGCATTTTCGCGGCTGCGGCGGCGAGCCGAACCGGCTGCCGCGCGCCTACCACTCCGGCGACTCCGACGAAGGTGACTGGATCCTGCGCCGCGTGGCCGCGCGCTGGCCGCAGGCGCGGTTGCACGCCGCCGGTGTTTCGCTCGGCGGCAACGTGCTGGCCAAGTGGCTGGGCGAGCGGCAGCAAAGTGCGCAGTTCGTCGCCGCGGCGGCATCGATCTGCTCGCCGCTCGATCTGGCCGCCGGCGGCGCGGCGCTGTCGCGCGGTTTCAACCTGCTCTACACCAAGATGTTCCTCGCCACGCTCAAGCCCAAGACGCTGGCGAAGATCGCGCAGTTCGGGCCGTTTGCCGACGCCCAGCTCATCCGCGCCGCGCGCGACCTGTACGACTACGACAACGCATACACCGCGCCGGTACACGGCTTTCGCAACACCGACGACTACTGGGCGCGCGCCTCCGGCAAGCCCTGGCTGGCAGCGGTGACGGTGCCGCATCTCGTGATGAATGCCCTGAACGACCCGTTCGTGCCGGCCGCGAGCTTGCCGCGCGCAGCCGACGTGTCGCGCCACGTCGTGCTGGAGCAGCCGGAGCAAGGCGGCCACGTCGGTTTTCCGCACGGCGCACCGCCGCCGCGCGTGGACTACCTCGCGCAGCGGCTGTTCGACTGGTTCACGCGCGGGCAGTGACAGCCTGCGTGAGCCAGGCATCGAACCGCCCCGCGGGCAGCGCGCCGCTGACCCGCGCCAGCACCTGCCCGCGGTGAAACACCGCCAGCGTCGGGATGCTGCGGATCGCCAGCTGCGCGGAAACCTGCGGATTGGCGTCCGTATCCACCTTGGCGAAGACCACGTCGTCGCGCCGCGCGGCAGCCTGCGCGAACACCGGTGCGAAACCGCGGCACGGCCCGCACCACTCGGCCCAGAAGTCCACCACCACCGGCTTGGTGCTGGCGGCGGTCAGCTCCGCGAAGTTCGATTCGTTCAAAGCGAGCGGCGCGCCGGCCAGCAGCGGTTTGCCGCAGCGGCCGCAGGTCGGCGCCTCGCCGATGCGCTCGGGCAGCACGCGGTTGGTGGTGTGGCAGTGGGGGCAGGGCAGGTGCATGGTGGCCTCGTCAATCCGGTTTGCTGCTCAGGGTCGGGGCGCGGGGCGCACAAATCAAGCGCCGCGTGAAGTGCATCACGGCTCGCTAGACTGGCTTCTATTTTGTCCGAGGAGCGCAGCATGAACAAAGAAATCGTTGCCACCACCCATGCGCCGCAGGCGATCGGGCCGTATTCGCAGGCGGTCAAGACCGGGCTGATGGTGTTCACCTCCGGCCAGATCGGGCTCGACCCGGCGACCGGCGAACTGGTCGGCCCGGACTTCGAGGCACAGGTGCGGCAAAGCTTCAAGAACCTTGCGGCGGTGGCGCAGGGCGCGGGCGGCTCGCTCGCCGACGCGGTCAAGTTCACGCTGTTCCTGACCGACCTCGCGCAGTTTGCCAAGGTCAACGCGATCATGGGCGAGGTGGTGCCGCAGCCTTACCCGGCGCGCTCCACCGTCGGCGTGGCGAGCCTGCCGAACGGGGCGTTGTTCGAGGTGGAGGCGGTTTTGGTGATCGGTGGTCGGTGATCGGTGATCGGTCATCCGTCTTCCGTGATCCGTGATCCGGGCTGGGGTGACTGTGTCCGAGCAGGTGAAGGACAAAGCCTCGGGCTGGAGTGCCCGGCTCGCCAAGCTCGGCTTGCGCAGCGACTGGGACTATCTTCTGCATCTGCCGCTGCGCTACGAAGACGAAACGCAACTGACACCGATCACTCGCCTTCGACCCGGCGTCGACGCGCAGGTGGAAGGCGAGGTCATTGCGTGCGAAGTCACCCGCCGCGGCCGGCCGCAACTCGTGGCGCGGTTGGCCGATGCCAGCGGCGAGTTGACGCTGCGCTTCATCCACTTCTACCCGTCGCAGCAAAAACAGTTGCACCCCGGGCGGCGGCTGCGCGCCTATGGACAGGTGCGCGGCGGCTTGCTCGGCGTGGAGATGATCCACCCGCGCGTGCATCCGGTCGAAGCCGGCGAAGCGCTGCCCCAACAACTGACGCCGATCTACCCGACCACTGCCGGCATCCCGCAGGCCTGGCTGCGCAAGCGCATCGAGCGCGCGCTGCGCGACGTGCGCATCACGGACACGCTGCCGCCGGAAGTCTGTGCGCGGTGGAAGCTGCCGCCGCTCGACGCCGCACTGCATGGGCTGCACCATCCGCCGCCCGACGCGGATGCGGCGGCGCTTTCCGAGCACCGCCACCCGCTGTGGACGCGGATCAAGTTCGACGAACTGCTGGCGCAGCAGCTGTCGCTGCGCGAAGCGCGCCGCGCCCGCGCGCAGCAGACCGCGCTGCCGCTCCCGGCGCAGCATGCGGGTCTGTCGGCGCGGCTGCTGGCGGCGCTGCCGTTCAAGCTCACCGGCGCGCAGCGCCGCGTCTGGAGCGAGATCGAGGCCGACCTCGCGGCGGCGCAGCCGATGCACCGGCTGCTGCAAGGCGACGTGGGCAGCGGCAAGACGGTGGTCGCAGCACTTGCCGCCGCGCGGGCGATCGAATGCGGTTATCAAGCCGCGCTGATGGCGCCGACCGAAATCCTCGCCGAGCAGCACTTCCGCCGCGTGGCGCAGTGGCTGGAGCCGCTCGGCGTGCAGGTGGCGTGGTTGGCGGGGAAGCTCAAGCCCAAGGACAAGCGCGCGGCGGTGGCCG
This sequence comes from Burkholderiales bacterium, assembly GCA_021298875.1. Classification (GTDB taxonomy): domain Bacteria; phylum Pseudomonadota; class Gammaproteobacteria; order Burkholderiales; family Burkholderiaceae_F; genus JAJTHJ01. Next base: position 3,366 of record JAJTHJ010000267.1, read on the forward strand.
CGCTGGCGGAAGGCAGCGCGCAGCTCGCCGTCGGCACCCACGCGCTGATCCAGGAGGGCGTGGCGCTGCCGCGGCTTGCGCTGGCCATCGTCGATGAGCAGCATCGCTTCGGTGTGCTGCAACGGCTGCGGCTGCGCGAGGGCGGTGGCGACGGGGCGGCCGCGCCGCATCTGCTGATGCTCTCGGCGACGCCGATCCCGCGCACGCTGGCGATGACGTATCTAGCCGATCTCGATGTCTCGGTGATCGACGAACTGCCGCCCGGGCGCCGGCCGGTGAGGACCAAGCTGATCGCCAACGCCCGCCGCGAGGAAGTCTTGGCCCGAGTTCGTGCCGACGTGGCGCGCGGCCGGCAGTGCTACTGGGTCTGCCCACTGGTCGAGGAGTCCGACGAGGTCGAAGCCACCGCCGCCACGCAGATGTTCGAGGGCACCCGTGCCGCGCTGCCCGAATTGCGCGTGGGCCTGCTGCACGGCCAGTTGCCGCCGGCGGAGAAGACCGCGACGATGCAGCGCTTTGCCGCGGGCGAGATCGACGTACTGGTGGCCACCACAGTGATCGAAGTGGGCGTGGACGTGCCCAACGCCACGCTGATGGTGATCGAGCACGCCGAGCGCTTTGGTCTGGCGCAGTTGCACCAGTTGCGCGGTCGGGTCGGGCGCGGCGCCGAGCAGAGCGTGTGCGTGCTGCTGTACGAGGCGCCGCTGTCGGAGGCCGCACGCGAGCGGCTGCGCGCGATCTACGAGACCACCGACGGCTTCGAGATCGCCCGCCGCGACCTGCAACTGCGCGGGCCGGGCGAGTTCCTCGGCCAGCGGCAGGCCGGGGCGCCCCTGCTGCGCTTTGCCGACCTGGAACTGGATGCTGCCTGGGCCGAAGCGGCGCGTACCGCCGCCGTAGAACTCGCCGAGCATCACCCCGCAGCCGCAAGGGCGCACGTGGGCCGCTGGCTCGGGGCGCGGGGGGCGCTGCTGGCGGTGTGAGGGCAGCTCCAGTTCGTTTAAATCGGTGTGGCGATCACCGTGATGGTGTCGGTGTAGGCCCGCGCCGGCAAAGATTCCGGCATCGGGCTGCCGAGCTCGATGTGCGCCTTCACGTTTCCGCTGCCACACGAGGCTGAGCTAGTTACTACGCTATCCACGGGCACCGTGGCGGTTAAGGTGCTGCTGCCGGGACTGGCGAGGCCGATAACACTGGAAACAACAGCCTTGGTGACGACAAACTTGTACAACTGGAACTGATTATCCGTTGTGACAATGCGCCACGGGTGGGTGCTGCTTCCATTCGCGTTATTCGAAGTTGACACGCTCAGGCGCACCTGTCCACCGTACGTATCGATCACGCAGAAGCTCATTGTTGCGCCGGGGTCGGTGGCGTTCGTCTCGGCGCGGGTTGAGTTGCTGAACGAGACATCGGTGACGTTCAATACTTGGACCTGCCGCGGGGTCGCCGGGCCATTGCCCGTAATGCCGAAGGTGGCCTGCGACGAGGTCGTGGAAGGCAAGCCTTGAGTGGCGGCGTGGGCGGTGAATCCGATAGCGAGCGCGAGCGCCAGCGCCGACAGCGTGCGAATCTCTTTCATCTGAACTCTCCTGAAAGTGGGGGGACATCAATCAATCGATACCGCCGCAACAGTGGGGCGACCCGACCAGCACGGTCGCTCGCTGCCGACGGCAGCACCGTCCGAACCTGCCTGCTAATTCTCGCGATTCGGGTCGGGCGAAGCTAGTGACCAAAGTCAGCTTTTGGGCCAGATCGGCCGCTGGCCGGGCAGGATTCGCTGCACCTCCTCCCGCGTGCTGCGCCCGCACCCGGGCTGGACTACACGGGGCGCCGTCCCGGCTGGCGACGGCTGCGCGCTTCGCCGAACCGCCGCCTGATGCGCCGTTCTCAGCGCGACACCGGTGAAGTTCGACTGTGCTTGAATCCGCTTATGGCACCCACCGGATCGCGTCTCCCGATTGACATCGCGGCGCTTGCGGCTGCCGATCACGCAGAGTGGTTGCCGTTGGCTCGCGCGTACAGGGCCTTCGACGGAGCCGCGCTGGTCGACGAGGACTGTCACCTTGCTTGGCAGCGCCGGTATGCGGGTGGGGCAACGCGCGGCTTGGGTGCGCGACGCGACAGTCGGCTGGTCGGGTTCGCGCACTTCGTCCTTCGCGCGAGTACATGGGGCAACGCCGTGTGCTATCGGCAAGACCTTTATGTTGATGCGTCGACGCGCGGCTGCGGGGCGGCGCGGGCGCTAATCGGAGCCGTTGCGGCGGATGCGCGCGCGTCCGTCGCCGCGAAGCGGTACTGGACGACCAAGCACGACAACGACGCAGCACGTCGACTTTTTGCCCGACTGGCGCGTCACAGCGGGTTCGTCCGCTACGACTATTCGATAGCCTGAGCCAGCCTCACCCCCATGACTCTGACCGAACTGCGCTACATCGTCGCCGTTTCCCGCGAGCGGCGCTTTGGCCGTGCGGCGGAGGCTTGCTTCGTCAGCCAGCCGACGCTGTCTGTGGCGATCAAGAAGCTCGAAGACGAACTCGGCGTGCTGCTGTTCGAGCGGCGCACCAACGACGTGACGGTGACCGCGGTGGGCGAGCGCATCGTCGCGCAGGCCCAGCGCGTGCTCGAAGAAGCGGCCCGCGTGAAGGAACTCGCCAAGACCGGCCGCGACCCACTGGCCGGCGCCTTGCGGGTCGGCGTGATCTACACGATCAGCCCCTACCTGTTGCCCGCGCTGGTGCCGCAACTGCTGCGCGACGCGCCCGAAATGCCTCTGCTGCTGAACGAGAACTTCACCGTGCGCTTGCTGGAGTTGCTAAAGAACGGCGAGATCGACGTGGCCATCCTGGCGTTGCCGCTGCCGGACACGGGGCTGGCGATCCAGCCGGTGTACGACGAGCCTTTCGTGATCGCGGTGCCGGCGGGGCACGCCTGGGCGCGCCGCAAGGCGGTGCCGAGCGAAGACCTGAAGCGCGAGAACATGCTGCTGCTCGGGGCCGGACACTGCTTCCGCGACAACGTGCTCGAGGTCTGCCCGGAGCTGTCGCGGTTTTCAAGCGGCGCCGAAGGCATCCAAAAGACTTTTGAAGGCTCCTCGCTGGAGACGATCCGCCACATGGTGGCGTCCGGGCTCGGGATCACGGTGCTGCCAGCGACCTCCGTGCCGGCCAAGCCGCCGCGCGACTCGCTGATCGCCTATGTGCCGTTCAAGCCGCCGGTGCCCGACCGGCGCGTGGTGCTGGTCTGGCGCAAGAGCTTCACCCGGCCGGCAGCCGTGGAGGCCTTGCGGCAGGCGATTCTCAGGTGCCCGCTGCCTGGGGTGAGCAAGCTTGACATGCCCGCAGAGGCTTGAGAGCGGCACTTGAAAACCGCCGGGGCGCCCCAAAAGTGCCTGGCAGTTGTCAAAACAAGCACTTCCACGGAGGAAATCCATGACCGGACCCGAGGCGGAAACGCCCGCGGCCCAGCCCGCCACGCCCGCGGCCGAGGCCGCACCCGCGCCTGCGCCTGCGCCCGAACTCGAATCGGCCAAAGTGCCTGAGGTCGAGCAGGCGCTGCAAGACGCGCTCGCCAAGGCTAACGAGAATTACGACATCTACATGCGCGCCAAGGCGGAGGCCGAGAACGTCCGCCGCCGCGCCGCCGAGGACGTGGCCAAAGCCAGCAAGTTCGCGATCGAATCGTTTGCCGAGGCGTTGGTGCCAGTGGCCGACAGCCTTGAGAAAGCTCTGCAAGCCGAGGCCGCCACGGCGGAAGCGCTGCGCGAAGGCGCGCAACTGACGCTCAGGCAATTGCTGGCCGCGTTCGAAAAGGGCCGGCTCACGCCGATCGACCCGGCGGGCCAGAAGTTCGACCCGAACTTCCACCAGGCCATCAGCATGGTGCCGGCGCCGGAAGGCATCGCCCCCAACCACGTCGTGAGCGTGCTGCAAAAGGGCTGGAAGATCGCCGACCGCGTGCTGCGGCCGGCGCTGGTGACGGTCGCCGCGCCTTGAAGTCGCTGCAAAACAACACACATTGAGAACAGGCCGCCGTCGGGCGGCAAATCGAACTCCAAGAGGGAAAAGAGCAATGGCAAAAATCATCGGCATCGACCTGGGCACGACCAATTCCTGCGTGGCGATCATGGAGGGCGGTCAGCCCAAGGTCATCGAAAACAGCGAGGGCGCGCGCACCACGCCGTCCATCGTCGCCTATCAAGAGGACGGCGAGATTCTGGTCGGCGCCAGCGCCAAGCGGCAGGCGGTGACCAACCCGAAGAACACCCTGTACGCAGTCAAGCGGCTGATCGGCCGGCGCTTCGAAGAAAAGGAAGTGCAAAAGGACATCGCGCTGATGCCCTACAAGATCGCCAAGGCGCCCAATGGCGACGCCTGGGTCGAAGTGCGCGGCAAGGCCGTCGCTCCGCCGCAGATCTCCGCCGAAGTGCTGCGCAAGATGAAGAAGACCGCCGAGGACTACCTGGGCGAGCCGGTCACCGAAGCGGTAATCACCGTGCCGGCCTACTTCAACGACAGCCAGCGCCAGGCCACCAAGGACGCCGGCCGTATCGCCGGGCTGGAGGTCAAGCGGATCATCAATGAGCCGACCGCGGCGGCGCTGGCCTTTGGCCTCGACAAGGGCGGCAAGGGCGACCACAAGATCGCCGTGTACGACCTGGGCGGCGGCACTTTCGACATCTCGATCATCGAGATCGCGGACGTCGATGGCGAAAAGCAGTTCGAAGTGCTGTCCACCAACGGCGACACCTTCCTCGGCGGCGAGGACTTCGACCAGCGGATCATCGACTACATCATCGGCGAGTTCAAGAAAGAGCAGGGCGTGGACCTGTCGAAGGACGTGCTCGCGCTGCAACGGCTGAAGGAGGCGGCGGAGAAGGCCAAGATCGAACTGTCGTCCAGCCAGCAGACGGAACTGAATCTGCCCTACATCACGGCCGACGCGTCGGGGCCCAAGCACCTGACGATGAAGCTCACGCGCGCCAAGCTCGAAGCGCTGGTCGAAGACCTGATCGAGCGCACCATCGAGCCCTGCCGGATCGCGATCAAGGATGCCGGCGTCAAGGCCGGGGACATCGACGACGTGATCCTGGTCGGCGGCATGACGCGCATGCCCAAGGTGCAGGAGAAGGTGCGCGAGTTCTTCGGCAAGGAGCCGCGCAAGGACGTGAACCCGGACGAGGCGGTGGCCATCGGCGCGGCCATCCAGGGCGGGGTGCTCAAGGGCGACGTCAAGGACGTGCTGCTGCTCGACGTGACCCCGCTGACGCTGGGCATCGAGACCCTGGGCGGCGTCTTCACCCCGCTGATCGAACGCAATACGACCATCCCGACCAAGAAGAGCCAGGTCTTCTCGACCGCCGACGACAACCAGTCG